>NZ_LZMM01000071.1:0-97365 GCF_001665945.1 Kocuria sp. ICS0012
CGGGGTGGGTGTCTGCGAGGGCGGGCGGTTCTGCGCAATCCATTGCCGCACGCTGCCCAGGGGATTGGTGTCGGAGATCCGGACGTCGTCCTCTACGGCCGCGCGCACATCCAGGATCCCATACCCGTAGAGCGGGTCCTTGCCCTGCGCTCCCGCGTCGTGCGCGGTGTCCACGATCCGCTGGGCGATCCCAGCGGCCGTGAGGTCGGGGTGCTTCTGCTTGATCAGCGCCGCTGTCCCGGCCACGAGGGGCACAGTGGCGGAGGTCCCGGACCACCGGGCGTAGCCGTCCCCTGGGATCGCACCCACCATCTCCTCGCTGGGCCCGGCCACCGCGATCGAGATGCCCTGGGAGGACGAGTCCCAACTCGCCGTGCGCGACCGGTCCACGCCGCCCACGGACAGCACCCCCGGAATCGTGGCGGGCGCCCCCACCTGGTTCAGCCCCGAGCCCCGGTTGCCCGCCGCCGCGACCACGAGCACACCCTTCTCCTCCGCGTACGCGAACGCCGAGTCCCACGCGGGGGGCCACCCCGTGGCGTTCGAGCCCAGGGACATGTTGATCACGTCCGCGCCGTGGTCCACGGCCCACCGCACGGCGTCCGGGATCTGTTCGTCGATGTCGCGGGCGCCGGGGTGCTCGCTGCCGACCCACAGGGACACGGGCAGGATCTCGGCCTCCGGGGCCACGCCGATGATGCCCCGGGTCCCGCCCGGACCGTCCTGGTTCGCGGGTCCGTGACCGCGTCCCGCCGCGAGTGAGGCCACCAGCGTCCCGTGTTCGGGTTCCGCGCCCAGACCATCCTGGCCGTTGGCCTTGCCCACGCCCGAGACGTCCGTGCCCTCACCAACTGCGTCCTTGAGATCCTGGTGGGAGCCGTCCACGCCGGTGTCGATCACGGCGATCTTCACGCCCTTGCCGGTCGCGGACTTCCACGCGTCCCGCACGCCGTAGTCGTCCAGCCAGTACTCCTCCTGGCGCACGTCCACCGTCTCCACGGGCACCTTGTCGCCCGGGGGCGGTGCGATGGGGGTCTCTACGGGTACCGACGGCGCGGGCATGGGTTCCACGGCGAGCGCCGGGGCGGCACCTGCTCCGCCGACCAGCAGGCCCACCGCGGCGAGTGACAGCGCTCCGCGTGTTCTCAGCCGTCCCATGACCCCTCTTGCTTTCCCGCGCTGCACGCGCGTTCCCGACCGCTCCCGGCGGCCGACGTTCCGGCCCCCCGCCCGGCGTCACGACGACGTCGCCCGCTGACCCGTCCGCTCCGGCTCGCTTCCGCTCCGGGCCCGTCCACACCGGGTGCCGGCGCGGGCGTCCGCTCCCCCGCGCGCCCGCGGGTGGTGTGCCGGGGTGCAACGGCGACCGGCCCGTGATCTCAGGCCGCGAGGGACAGGGCGATTCCGTCCAAAATATCGTGTTCGCTCGCGGTCACGGTGCTGACGCGCCCGTTGGTCGCGTCCGAGACACGTTCGATGATCCGGCGCCACACGAGCGCACCCGCCCCGATGACGTCCACGCGACCCTCGTGCATGAACCCCAGCTCGGCGCGTTCCTCCCGCGTCATCCCGGTGAGCTCCCGGCACGCGCGGATAACGACGTCGCTGTCCAGGACGCTGCCGTTGATCCGGTCCTCGTCGTAGCGGCTCAGGCCCATGGCCATGGCACTGACCGTGGTGACCGTCCCGGCGACACCCACGAGCCGGGTGGTCAGTTCGAGCGGTACGGTGCGTGCCACGGTGTCCATGGCCTCGTCCACGTCCCGCAGCACGAGGCGTTGCTGTTCCTCGGTGGGCGGGTTGGACCCCAGGTGGCGTTCGGTCATGCGCACGCACCCCACGTCCACGCTGCGGGCGGCGATCACGTGATCCGGAGACCCCAGGACGCACTCTGTGGAACCGCCGCCCAGGTCCACCACGAGCACGCGGTCCTCCGGGGTCAGTCCCGCGGCCGCGTTGAGGGCGCCGCGGAAGGACAACGCCGCTTCCTCGTCACCGCTCACGACCTCCGGGGTCACCCCCAGGCGGGACCTGATCCCGTCCACGAAGACCTGCCGGTTGCCGGCGTCGCGCGTGGCGGACGTGGCCACGAACCGGACGGCGTCCACCTTGTGCTTGGTGATGAGCCGGGCGTACTCCTCGGCGGCGGCGAAGGTCCGCGCGAGGGCGGCCTCGGCGAGCCAGCCGGTGGCGTCCACACCCTGGCCCAGGCGCACGATGCGCATCTCGCGCACCCTGTCCTTGAGCTCGAGGTGACCGTCCTTGTCCTTCACGTCCGCGATGAGCAGACGGATGGAGTTCGTACCGCAGTCGATGGCCGCAACGCGCATGGGTGATGGATCCTCGGTTCGGTGGGAGCGTGCCGGTTGACCGGCCCGGCACCAATTTACCCGCGTCGCGGGGCACTTCCGCCCCCTCCCCCGTAAATCACCTGCGCAGCCGGTGACCCGCGATCCGAGGAGCCGATGTGTTCGAGATCCTGCTCACCGCGGTCTTCGTGGTGCTCCTGGTTGATGTCGTGGTCGCGTTCGTGGTCACGGCCCGCCGCCCCGTCACCGACCGCTGGCTGTTGTCGCTGCTGCTGCGCGGTACCACCGGCGCCGCGCTCGTGGTGCTGCTGACCGTGCTGCTGGGCCCGCGGCGTCGTCGCGATTCCCGGACGTGGCCGTGGTGCTGATCGGGCTGGCCTCGCTCACGGCCGTCGTCCGACTGACCGCGGCGCGCACCCCCGGTGCCGCTCGGGGCGCGAGGACGAGCCCCGCGCCGCTTGGAGGCGGTGACGGCGCATGATCACCGGCCTCAGCGCCGTCCTGATCGTGTGCGGAGTGTTGTTCTTCACCGCGGGCACGGCAGCGCTCATCCGGTTCCCGGACATACGCAGTCAACTGCACGCGCTCACCAAGGCGGACAACCTGGGCCCGGGACTCATCATGGTCGGCGCCGCCGTGTACCTGGGGAGCTGGTCCAGCGCGGCGTTGCTCGCGATCGCGTGGGTGCTCACCCTCGGCTCGGCGTCCGTCTCGGCGCACGCCCTGACCGCACTGGGGCCACGGAGCACGACGTCGCTCGCACCCTTGACGGCCCCGGCGCCTCCCCCGCGGTGGGCGAAATGGGGTTCCGCTCGCACGGCAGATGAGCCCAGCGCGCCGGGCACCGCGGACCCGAGGCGGCCCGCCCCGTGACCGAACTCATCGCCCTCGACGTGGCCCTCGGCGTCGCCGTACTCGCGACCACCGCGGCCACCGTGCTCCCCCGCGCGCGCAGCGTGCAGGCCATGTCCTTCCTGGGTCTGGGGGTGCTCGTGATCCTCGTGTGGCTGCGGCTGGGCAGCTCGGACTCCGGCGGTGCGTTCCAGTCCGGGGCTGTGCTGGCGGGCGCGCTCATCCTGCTGCGCAGCGCCGGGGTGCCCCTGGACCGGCTGACCGGCCGGTGGCTACGGCCCCTGCTGATCGTGGGCGTGATCGGTTTCATCCTGACCGGGGCGCTGGCCGTCTCGCTCGGTAACGCGCGGCTGCGGTGGTCCCCGGAATGGTCCTTCGCGGCCATGCTCACCGTGGAGATCGCGCTGACCGCCGGGATCGTGCGCGTGGTGGACGACGTGTACGGGATTCACGTGGCCTCGGAACTGGGCGTGCTCACCCCGTTGCTGATCGTCGCGTGCTTAACCATCCTGTACGGCCCCTACCAGGCCCTGCGCCAGGAGGACCTCAAGAAGCGGCTCGCGTACTCCACGGTCTGGCACGTCAGCTACGTGGTGGTCGGGATCTCCCTGGTCACGCTCGCGGGGACCACGCGCGGTGTGGTGCACCTGGTGCACCAGGGACTCATGAAGATCGCCCTGTTCTTCTGCGCGGGACTGTTCGCCGAGGCCCTGGGCATCACCAAGCTCTCGCAGATGCACGGTCTGGGTCGGCACATGCCGTGGACCTTCGCGGCCTTCACCGTGGGCGCTTTCGGCATGATCGGTCTGCCCGTGACCGCCGGTTTCGTGTCCAAGTGGATGCTGGGCCTGGGCGCCCTGGAGTCGGAACACCCCTGGGTCGTGGGCGTGCTGATCGCCTCGTCTCTGCTCAACGCCATGTATTTCCTGCCGGCGGTCTACCGCATGTGGTTCCGCGACCCCGCTGACCAGGACGCTTCCCCGGCGACGGCCAGGGACGGCTCGGTGGCGGGGTCCGAAACCAGCACCGCGGGGCCCGAGGACAGTTCGGCGACACCGTCCGAGGACGGCACCCCGGTGGCGTCGGACAGCAGCACCGCGACGTCCGGCGGCAGCACGGCCGCGCAGCCCGGTGCGACCGCCGTGATGCGGGAACCGGCCAGCCTGCTGGTGCCCACCGCGATCACCGCGGCCGCGTCCGTGTTCGTGGGTCTCGCGGCATCGCTCGAGTTCGCTCCGCTGCAGATCGCTCGCCAGGTCGCAGAGGGGGTGCTCGGCCGATTCTCTTCGCCCTCACGTTCCTGGTCCCGATCGCGGTGCTCGCCGTCGTGGTGCTCGCGGGAGTGCTCCCGGCACAGCGCGCGGCCCCCGTGCGCCGCGGCGCCGCCCTATGTGCCGCACTGGCCGCGGTGCCGGCCGGGCTGCTGGCGGTGTTCGGTGACCGCGAGTCCGTGGACGTCCCGTGGTTGTTGTTCGGCGCCCGCTTCTCGGTGGACGCCGTGGCCCGGCCCCTGTTGTTGATCGCCGCGCTGCTGTACGGCGGGTCCCTGCTGGCCCTGACGTAGCTCAAACTGCGCCACACCGAACGGCACCAGGGTGCGCTCACCGCCTTCATGCTCTTGTCCTTCGTGGGCAACATCGGCACGTACCTGGCCGCCGTCGCTGGCCCCGGACGCGTTCGACACGTACGTGTCCAAACAAGCCGTATCACCCATCTCCGTACTGGGAGGGGGCCTGGACTCGATCCTGCCGCTCGTGGCCACCGGTTCCACCCTGCTGCTCATGCGGTTCACATCGCTGGTATGGACGGCGGAGCGCGATCCGCGCCGCAGGCCCGACGGCGAATTGGTCTCGTGGTTGCTCGTGGCCGCGGCGGGCATCGTGGCGCCGTGGCTCGTGGGCGAGCGCTGGACCCCGCGCGCGGCGGTGTGGACGTGGCGCTGCGCGCCCTGAAACCCACGGTGGACGCCGATCCCCAGGTGGTCATCGCACCCCTGGAACTCCCGCCGGGAGCCGCGCGACAGGTGGCCCTGATCCTCATGCCGGGCTCCGCGGTCCAGCGGATGATCACCGAGGACGGGGAACCCGCCCACGAGCCCGATCACTCACCCACGCACGTGGAACTGCACACCCTGTCCCTGTCACTGGGGCCGACCGAACAGTGGCGGGAATTGCAGCACCGCACCCGTCACGCCGTGGACCCCGACCCGGGACTCTGACCAGCGAACGCGCCGCCGCCCATGCCCGCGCTGGTCACGGCACACGCATGATCGCGCATGATCGCGCATGAGTGATCGGAGCAGTCATGATCGGACCGCCCCTCGGGAACGTCACCCCACCGGGGCGAACGCCGTACGAGGGTCAGTCCGCGCTGTGCCACGCGGGATCGCATGCGCAGCGGTCCCGGGACCAGGTGTCGGAGATCAGCTCGAGGGTCTCGTCCCCCAGGGGGTTCACCCCCGGACCGGCCGCGAGGCTGTGCCCCACGAGCACGTGCAGGCACTTCACACGCGTGGGCATGCCGCCCGCGGAGATCCCCTCGATCTCGGGAACCTCGCCGATCCCCGCTTCCTCCCCGATCCGGCGCCGCTGCTCCAGGTAGTGCTCGTGCGCGGCCCGGTACCGCTCGGCGAGTTCCGGGTCCTCGGTGATCCGGTCGGACATGCCGTACATGGTGCCCTCGGCCTCGAGCCGGGACACCGCGGACGTGATCACGGGGTGCGTGAGGTAGAAGACCGTGGGGAACGGGGAACCGTTGCTCAACCGGGGGGCCGTGGCCACGACCAGCGGGTTCCCGCACACGCAGCGCGCCGCGATCTCCACGACGTCCCGCGGGGGCCGACCCAGCTGGTGTCCCACCACGGTGCGGTCCTGATCGGTCACGGACGGGCGGTGTTCATGGGCCGCTGCGGTCACTGATTGCCACTTCCTCGGGTCTGCGGTTCAAGGGTGATCTGTTCGGGCGGGTACGCGGAGTCCACCACGGACTGCCACAGCCCGTCCGCCCACGCCGGCTTGCTAGCCTCGACCTGCTCGGCGGAGGATTCGACGCTCTGGCGCACGCCCGGTTGCGCGCCGAGCACCAGGTAGGCGTTCTCCCCCGGCATCACGTAGGACATCCGCTCACGCGCTTGTTGCTCCACGTAGGAGTCGTCCCCCCACAGTTGTTCCTCGTGCTTGAGCTGCTGTTGTCGCTCTTGTTCGTGGGCGATGCTCTGCTGCAGCGCGGAGATCTGCGCGCGCTGGTCGAAGAAGATCTTGGTGGTGGGCGCGGCCAGGAACACGATGAGCGTGGCCACCACGATCAGGGCCACGAGGCGCCCGTTGAACGAGTGGGCGGGTGTGGGGGCCGCGAGCGTCGACGAGCCGCCAGCGCTGTCCTGGGAGGGGGTGTCCCTCAGCGAGTCCCGTTTCGCGGACCGTTGCGTGTCCCGCGGAGGGTTGCGCCGAGCGTCCCGCGAGCGCCCGCCGCGCGGTTCGCGCGGGGTGTCGTCAGCGGGCTCGGGGCCCATACGGGGGATCCGCGGGCGGGGTCCGACCATGGGTGCCTCCCGGGTGACGTGGGTGGTTCGTGCTCGGTCAGTCTACCCGCAGCACGACGCCGCCCGGCCCCGGGAACGGGGGCGAGCGGCGTCGTCGTCAGGGAACCCACGGCGGCACGGGGGCCGCCGCACAGCTCACTTGCCGGTGAAGCGGGGGAACGCGGAGGCGCCGGCGTACGTCGCGGAATCGCCGAGCTCCTCCTCGATGCGCAGCAGCTGGTTGTACTTCGCCACGCGCTCGGAACGCGCCGGGGCACCGGTCTTGATCTGACCCGCGTTCACGGCCACGGAGATGTCCGCGATCGTGGTGTCCTCGGTCTCGCCGGAACGGTGGGAGATCATGCAGCGGTAGCCGTTGCGCTGGGCGAGCTCGATCGCGTCGAAGGTCTCGGTGAGGGAGCCGATCTGGTTGACCTTCACGAGCAGGGCGTTGGCCACGTGCTCGTCGATGCCGCGACCCAGGCGCTCCGGGTTGGTCACGAAGAGGTCGTCACCCACGAGCTGGACCTTGTCCCCGATGTGCTCGGTGAGCGCTGCCCAGCCCTCCCAGTCGTTCTCGTCCAGGGGGTCCTCGATGGACACGAGCGGGTACTTCTCGACCAGCTCGGCGTAGTACCGGGACATGTCTTCGGCCGAACGCTTCTGGCCCTCGAAGGTGTAGGAACCCTTCTCGTGGAACTCGGAGGACGCCACGTCCAGGGCCAGCGCGATCTCCTGACCGGGCTTGTACCCGGCCTTCTCGATGGCCTCGAGGATCAGGTCCAGCGCGGCGGCGTTGGACTCCAGGTTCGGGGCGAAGCCGCCCTCGTCACCCAGACCGGTGGCCAGCCCGCGGTCCTTGAGCACGGACTTGAGGCTGTGGTAGACCTCCACACCCCAGCGCAGGGCCTCGGAGAACGTGGGAGCACCGATCGGGGCGATCATGAACTCCTGGATGTCCACGTTGGAGTCCGCGTGGGAACCGCCGTTGAGGATGTTCATCATGGGCACCGGCAGCACGTGCGCGTTGGGCCCGCCCAGGTACTTGTACAGTTCCAGGTCTGCGGAGCTCGCAGCCGCACGGGCGATCGCCATGGAGGCGCCCAGGATCGCGTTGGCGCCCAGCTTGGCCTTGTTGTCGGTACCGTCCAGTTCCAACATGGCCTGATCCACGGCGCGCTGGTCGGAGGCGTCCAGGCCCACCACGGCCTGCTCGATCTCCTCGTCCACGGCGTGGACGGCGTCCAGCACGCCCTTGCCCAGGAAGACCTTCTTGTCGCCGTCGCGGCGCTCCACGGCCTCGAACTCACCGGTGGACGCGCCGGAGGGCACGGCCGCGCGCCCGAAGCTGCCGTCCTCGAGCAGTGCCTCAACCTCGACCGTGGGGTTGCCACGGGAGTCCAGAATCTGGCGGGCTTGCAGCGCAATGATCATTGCCATGAAAATCTCCTTGTCGGTCGTCGACCCGTGGGGCGGTCCCCCGGTCTTTAGCCTACCGAGCGTCGCTGGGTGCGGGCGATAAAGGTGCGTCGTGGTCACGCACGAACCGTCGCACCGCCGTCCGCAATGCGCGCTCGGCGTCGAGGCCGCGCGCGGAGCTGTCCTGCACGCGGCGGAACAACTCCTCCCCCAGCGCGTCCTCCTCCGCCTGCCGGTCCTGCTCGTCCGACTCGGGGCGCGGTTCCGGGAGCCCGGCCACGCCGTGCCGGCGCGCCTTGGACAGGGCCTTCTCGGCGTACGCGAGCGCGGGCAGCGCCGGCGGGATGCCGTCGAAGATCCGCGTGCGCTGGGGTTTCTCGCGGCGTTTCACTGCGTCCCAGCGCGCGGCGAGTTCCGCATCGCTCGGTGTCCCGTTGCCGACGACGACGCTGCCCGCGCCCGTCACATCCGAGCCAGTGCCGCCTGGGCTGGCACTGTCCAGGGTGGTGCCCTCGACAACGGTGCTGTCCGCAGCGGTCGCCTTCACGGCGCCCGCAGTCGCAGCGGTCGTCCCCGCGGCCTGGCGCGCCGCGGCGTCGTCGCCCGGTGGGAACACCGCGGGGTGGCGCCGCACGAGCTTGTCCGTGACCGCGGCCAGCACGTCCGAGATGTCGAAGCGCTGCCCGTCGGGGTGTTCCTGGCCGATGCGCGAGTGGAAGACGACCTGCAGCAGCACGTCCCCGAGTTCCTCCACGAGCTCGGTACGACGCCGCTCGGACGGCTCGAGCGCCTCGACCGCCTCCACGACCTCGTAACTCTCCTCCACGAGGTAGCGCAGCAGCGACTCGTGGGTCTGGGCGGCATCCCACGGGCACCCGCCCGGCGAACGCAAGCGGTCCATGACGGCGAGCAGCCGCTCGAACTCCGCGCCCGGTGCGGAGCCTCCGTCCGGCACCGCCGGGTCATGGGCGGTCATGTTCCCCGTCCTGGCTTTCTGCGCCGACTCATCGTGCGGGGTCACAGACCCCGCGGGCGCCTCTCGTGTCGGTTCCTCGGGCGCCGTCATGCGTCCTCACCCGTCACGTGGCGTTCGAGCCATTCCTGATAGGCCCGCGGCACGAACGCCGCGCGGGCCGCGTTGCGCTGCACCGCGACCAGATCGGCCTCGTCCCACCCCGCCTGCTCACGCAACAGCTCGAGCTCGTTGCCCACGGAGGTGTCGCTCATGAGCCGGTTATCCGGGGAGATCGTGACCGCGAAGCCGTGCCGCAGAAACCGGGTGGCCGGGTGATGGGCGATGTCGTCCCCCCACACCGCGCTCGCACCGGTCTGCAGGTTGGAGCACGGGCAGACCTCCAGCGCGATCCTGCGGTCGCGGATCCACCGGGACAGCGGCGACCGCGCATCGGGGTCCTCGTTGAGCAACCGCACGCCGTGACCCAGGCGCAGGGCGCGTCCGGCGGTGAGCGCATCCGCCATGGACTCCGCACCGTCCGCTTCACCCGCATGCAGCGTCACGGGGATGAAGTTCTCCGCGAGCAGGTCCAGGGCCGCGCGGTGATCCGACGCCGGGAAACCACGCTCGGGTCCCGCTAGGTCGAACGCGACCACGGACCCGGGTGCAGGTTCGCCGGGGACGCCCCCGTGCGACGTCGTGGTGTCAGACGCCGCGTGGTCGGAGACCGCATGATCGGACGCCGCAGCACGCACGCGGCGCACCACGAGCTCGGCGATCTCAAGAGAGCGGTCCAGGTGGCGCATGGCGCACAGGATCTGCACGACTGAGAGGTGACCGCCCGCGGCCTTGACCTCGGCCACGCCCTCGGCGAGACCGGCCTGCACGGCATCCACGGCGGCGTCGAGCGTGAGGCCACCGGCCACGTGCTGTTCCGGGGCCCAGCGCACTTCCGCGTGCACGATCCCGTCCGCCGCGCAGTCCGCGACGTACTCGCGGGCCACCCGGCGCAGCGCGTCCGCGGTCTGGGTCACGGCCACGGTGTGCGCGAAGGTCTCCAGGTAGCGCTCCAGGCTGCCCGAGTTGGCGCTCTCCCGGAACCAGCGACCGAGTGCGGCGGGGTCCGTGGCGGGCAGCTCATGACCGATCCCGGCGGCGAGGTCGATGATCGTGGCCGGACGCAGCGCGCCGTCCAGGTGATCGTGCAGACAGATCCGGCGGTGTGGCCCGAAGCCCCCGTCCGTGGTGCGGGCGGGGGCCTCGGGAATGGTGCGGGACGTCATGGATCAGTAGTTCCAGTCCTGCAGGGCGTCGTTGACGTGCTCGGGGATGTTGGAGCCGGTGCGCGGGTACATGCGCAGTTCCTCGAGGTAGTTCTGCCCCGGCAGGCGCTGCTCATAGCGCACGAAGGCCTCCTCGTCCGAGTAGTCGAACGTGACCTCGGGCGGGACGCCCGGGCGGAAGCGGAACATCATGGCCAGCGGTGCGCCGGAGCCTTCCACGTAGGAGTCGTCCTTGAGCTCCTGGACCTTGAGCAGTTCCTCCGGGACCAGCTCGAAGGTCGGACGCTGATCCCAGAACCCGTTGAGGCGCACGTGGGTCAGCGCGTCGTAGTACGTGCCCAGAGCGCGCACGCGGATCAACACGGTGGAGACGTCCCGCGCGGTGCCCTCGGAGTCGAACAGGTGCCGCTGCGCGTCCGCCAAGCGGGAGACCACGTCACCCGTGGTCAGCGCGAGGTTGCCCGGGGCCAACGCGTCCGGGTCGAGTCCCTGCTCCGGCTCGGCCCCGCGGTACGACGGCGCCACGTCCGTGGCGAGCGCGACCTGCGGTGCGCTCGCGGGGTCGTCCTCAGCATCCTGCACAGAGGCGGCGGACACGAGGTTCTCGGCGGGCTCCGTGCCGAACTCGGACTCGTCCACGTGGGCCGGGAGGTCCTCGGGGCTGGACTCATCGTTCTCGGTGGCCCGTTCCTCGGTCGCGTCGATCACCTCGGGACGATCCTCGGTGCTCTGCGCGACGGGCTCGGCGTGGAGGGCCGACTCCCGCTGCTCGAACTGTCCCCGCTCGTCGAGCGGCTCCGACCGCTGGGGCTGCTCGGCCTCTTCCTGCTGCGCCGTGAGCTCGGCGGCATCCCGATCGGCCACCGCGGGCGTCTCGAGGGACTCGTCCTGCACGACCGGGGCCGCGTCACCGGCCGTGAGCACCTCGCCGTCCTCGACGGGTTCGCTCGGCCCGTGCTCGGGCACCACCCGCACGGCGTCGTCGTCGCCCTGGGTGGTGTCGGCCGGGACTGTCCCGGCGGCGGGCCGGGAGTCCTCGGCGAGCGCGCCGTCGACGACGGGCGCCCCGGCCACCGGGGCATGCTGCGACGCCTCCGCCGGGGCGCCGTGCACGTACTGCTCCGTGCGGGACTCTCCGTTGGGGAAGTCGTAGGTCACGGTGATCTCGCGCTGCCCGTCGTGCGGGGTGGCGGCGATCAGGTCCAGCTGACGCCACGGCCCCACGGGGGTGTTCATGGCCTGGGTGTAGAGATCCGCGACGTCGTCGAACAGCGGCGAGCCCTGGTCCACGGTGCCGTTCTCGACCTCGTCCTGGGCGTCCCCGACGGCCTGGCGGGTCTGGTGCGTCATGATGTTGCCCGATTGCACGAGGGTCAGCCGCGCACGGTCCGCGCCGCGGGACAGCAACAGCTCCACGAGGTTGCGCAGCGCACCGGACTCCGGCAGGGCGACTGCGTCCGGATCATGACGACGCGGCGCGTTCTCCAGCGCCTGCTGCGGTGCCTCGGGAGCGCCCTGCGCGCTCTGGGGAGCGGCCGCGGGGTCGACGGGGCGAGCGCCGGGAGCCGGCTGGGGTGTCGGGGTGTCGTTCTTCTTGCTGCGGAACAGATCTCTCAGACCCACGTGTTCGTTTCCCTTCCAGAGCCGGGCTTGGTTTCCTGCAAAGTATAGGTGGCGTGGGCTCCACGGATACCGGGAACCGGGCCCGTGCGCCGGTCCGTGACGGGCTCGACGTCGCTCCGCCCCGGTTACAGGTTCTCCGGCCCGAACGCGTCCGGGAGCACCTGGTCCATGCTGCGCACCCCACTGACCGTGAGCAGTTCCATCCCCGGGGCCCGGTGTTCGTAGAGCAGCTGCCGGCAGCGCCCGCACGGCATGAGCACCTCCCCGTGGCCGTCCACGCACACGAACGCCACGAGCTTGCCCCCGCCGGACATGAACAGCGCGCTCACCATGGAGCACTCGGCGCACAGGGTCACCCCGTAGGACGCGTTCTCGATGTTCGCGCCCGTGACCACGCGGCCGTCGTCCACGAGTGCGGCCGCCCCCACCGGGTATCGGGAGTACGGCGAGTAGGAGTGGGCCAGGGCGTCCGTGGCGGCACGCTGCAGCTCGCGCCACGTGGCCTCGTCCACCGGGTTGCGGGTGCCACTCATGATCGTTGCCTCTCCTCGTCGCTCGAACGTCAGGATTGTCCGGTTCCGGAACTGCTCGGTCTCGCGTTTGCACCACCGGTCGACGACGCCGCGTGGCCATGCGAGCGGCGCACGCGGCGCCGTCGTCGTACCGCGGTGCGCGTCATTCCTTGGTGTACGGCTCGCCCGAGGCGGCCGGGCCGCGGGAACGGCCCACGAGACCCGCCACCGCGAGGATCGTGACCACGTACGGCAGCATGGCCAGGAACTGGCTGGGCACAGGGGTGCCCAGGAAGGACAGGATGGATTCCAGGTTGGATGCGAACCCGAACAGCAGGGACGCGAGCAGCGCACCCACGGGGTTCCAGCGGCCGAAGATCAGCGCGGCCAGGGCGATGTACCCGGCGCCCGCGGTCATATCGCGCGTGAACGCGGAGACCGAGACGAGCGTGTAGAACGCCCCGCCCAGACCGGCCACGGCGCCGCCCAACAACACGTTGCGCACGCGCAGCGCGTTCACCGAGACGCCCAGGGTGTCCGCGGCCTTGGGGTGCTCCCCCACCGCGCGAGTACGCAGACCCCATCGGGTCCGGTACAGCGCGAACCACACCACGATCACCGCGAGGTACATGATGTAGCCGATCACCGACTGGTCGAACAGCACGGGGCCCACCACGGGGATTTCGGCGAGGACCGGGATGCGCACGTGCGGCAAGCGGTCCGGTGCGTTGAAGGACGCGGCGTTGGGCTCGAGCACGGTCGCGAAGAGGAACCCGGTCAGGCCGGAGACGAGCACGTTGAGCACCACGCCCACGATCACCTGGTTCACGCGGTAGCGGATCGCGAACAGCGCGAGCACGGCGGAGACCAGCACCGCTCCCAGCATCGCCGCGAGCAGACCCACCCAGGGGTTGCCGGCCACGGTCCCGGCGACCGCGGCGGAGAACGCACCGAAGAGCAGCTGGGCCTCGATCGCGATGTTCACCACGCCCGAGCGCTCACACAGTAGACCGCCCAGGGAACCGAACACGAGCGGCGTGGCGAGTGCTACGGACCCGGCGAGCAACGCCGTGATGGAGATGCTGGGCGTCTGGGCGGTGCTCACGATCCACACCAGGAACCCGGTCACGAAGAAGAAACCGGCCACGATCACCGCCCAGCGCGGCAGCTTGCGCGCCTGCACGGCCGCGTACACCGCGAGGGCGGCGAGCACGATCGTAACAACCCAACCGTAGGGGGCGGAGGGCACGGAGACGTCGGGCAGGCGGATGGCATCGCCGTCGTTCGAGACCCGGAAGTCCACGCTCTGCCCGGAGGCGTTCAGCGCGAAGACGATCAGGGACACGAGCGCCAGGACACCCAGGCCGATTGCGGGCCGCAGGGTCCGCACACCCACGGCGCGGTTCGCGGCGGAGGTGGCCAGAGAGGCTTCGGGCGCGGGCTCCGGGGATCCGGACGTAGGACCGGAGGGCTGCGAAGTGATAGCGGTACTCACGCGGCGGCCTCCTTCGAGCGACGGGTGGCGAACTTGAACAGCGGGGGCAGCGCCACGAACAGCACGATCAGGGACTGCACGACCAGCACGATGTCGATGTTGGTCCCCGTCATGGACTGCATGGTCACGCCACCGGCGCGGAAGGCCCCGTAGAGGATGCCCGCGAAGAACGTCCCCCACGGACGCGAGCGGCCGAGCAGGGCCACGGTGATCGCGTCGAAGCCGAAGGACGCGGCCACGCCCGAGGTCAGCGAGTGTTCCGTACCGGCGATCTGCGCGGTACCCGCGAGCCCGGCCAGCAGGCCGGCGAGGAGCATGACGACGACAAACCCGCGGGTCACGGAAATGCCCGCGGTACGCGCGGCGCGGGGGTTCGCTCCCACGGCGCGCAGCTCGAAGCCCACGGTGGAACGGTTGAGCAGCCACGCCACGGCCACGGTGGCCAGCACGGCCACCACGAAGCCCCAGTGCAACCGAAAGTGGTCACCCAGCAGCTTGGGGAACATCGCGGTGTCCGCGACGGGCGGGCTGATGGGGTTGGACGAGCCCTCGCGCTGAAACCCCGGCAGCGTGAGCAACCACGCCACGAGGTTCAGGGCCACGTAGTTGAGCATGATCGTGAGGATGACCTCATGCGCGCCCGTGCGCGCCTTGATCAGTCCCACGATCCCGCCCCACACGGCACCGCCCGCGGCGCCGGCGACGACGACGGCGAGCAGGTGCAGTCCCACGGGCAACTGCCACGCGAAACCGACCCACGCCGCGAGCGTGGCACCGATCAGGATCTGTCCCTGAGCGCCGATGTTGAACAGCCCGGCCCGGAACGCGAGGGCCACGCCCAGACCCGCGAGGATCAGGGGGGTCGCCACGGTCAGGGTCTCGGTCAGCGGGTACAACCGGTCCGCGAGCGTGCTGCCGTTGGGGTTATACACCGCGCCGTAGAACATGGCGATGTACGCGCTCGAGGCCGCTCGCCACATCGCGGAGAGCGTGTCCCCGGGGCGGGCGAAGAAGTACCCGGCGGCCTGGCGGACGCGCTCGTCCGTGACTGCGATCAGCAGCCCGCCCAGGATCAGCGCCACGACGACCGCGAGCACCGACTGCAGGGTGGAGCCCAGCAGGGTGCGGCGCGGGTCCTCAGCGGAGAGTTCGGTGGGTGGCGGGGCCGAGACCTGATCGGAGGTGGCCGGTGCGGTGGACGCGCTCATGCCGTGCGGTTCCCCTCGGGTCGGTCGGTGGTTCGGTCGGCGGGGTGGGCGCCGGGATCGAGGCCGTCCCCATCCAGGGTGACGGCAGCGGCGTCGCCCGCGTGAGCGGGAGCGGTCGCGGGTGCGGCCGTCGAGCCGCCCGCGGGGGCACCCGCCGGGGACCGGTCGGTGGCTGCCGCGGCGGACCCGCCGTCGTCGTGCGAGTGATCCCACGGCGCGGGCGGCAGCACGCTGTCCGCGGGCTCACCGGCCATCATGCGCCCAAGGGCCTCGCGCGGGGTGTCCGGGCCCACGATACCCATGAGGCGACCGTGGAAGAACACCGCGATGCGGTCCGCGAGTGCGTAGATCTCGTCCAGTTCGGTGGACACGATGAGCACCGCGGTGCCCTTGTCCCGCTCGGCCACGATGCGCTTGTGGATGAACTCGATGGATCCCACGTCCACACCGCGCGTGGGCTGGGACGCCACGAACAGTTTGAGGGGCCGCCCGAGCTCGCGGGCGATCACGACCTTCTGCTGATTGCCGCCGGACAGCGTGGCCACCGGAGAGTCCACGGATCCGGTGCGGATGTCGTACTCGTTCACCTCAGAGCCGGCGTGCCCACTGATCGCACCGAGGCGCAGGGACGGTCCCGCCGCGAACTCCCGTTCCCGGTAGCGGTCCAGCACGAGGTTCTCGGCCACGGTGAAGGTGCCCACGAGCCCGTCCGTGGAACGGTCCTCGGGCACGAAACCCACACCGCTGGCCAGAATCTCCCGGGTGCGCAGCCCCACGAGTTCCTGCCCGTCCAGGCGCGCGGAACCGCTCACCTGCTCCTCGAGTCCCACGAGGGCCTGGGTGAGCTCGGTCTGTCCGTTGCCCTGCACACCGGCCACGGCCAGGATCTCGCCGGGCGCGACGTCGAAGTCAACATTGTCCAGCAGCACGACGCCGTTGTCCCCCACCACGGTGAGCCCGCGCACCTCGAGCGCGGTCCCGGTGGTGTGGGCGGTGTCCTTGGCCACGGTCAGGGAGACGTCCCGGCCCACCATCAGGGCCGCAAGCTCGTCCGTGGACGTTTCCGGACCCACCTGGCCGACCACTTCCCCGCGCCGGATCACGGTGATCACGTCCGACACCGCCCGGACCTCGCGCAGCTTGTGGGAGATGAACACGATGGACGTGCCGTTGTCCCGCAGTTGCCGCATGATCTCGAGCAGCTCGTCCGTCTCCCGGGGGGTCAGCACGGCCGTGGGCTCGTCCAGGATCAACACCTTGGCGTCCCGCACGAGGGCCTTGATGATCTCGACCCGCTGCTGGACGCCCACGGGCAGGTCCTCGACCACGGCGTCCGGGTCCACCGCGAAGCCGTAGCGTTCGGAGATCTCCCGGATCCGGGCCCGGGTGGTCTCCAGGTCCAGGGACATCCCGCGCGTGTTCTCGTGACCCAGGGCCACGTTCTCGGCGACCGTGAAGACCGGGATCAGCATGAAGTGCTGATGCACCATGCCGATCCCGGCCGCCATGGCATCGCCGGGGCCGGAGAAACTGACGGGCGCGCCGTCGATCTCGATCGTGCCGGACGTGGGCTCGTACAGCCCGTACAGCACGTTCATGAGCGTGGACTTGCCCGCACCGTTCTCACCGAGCAAACAGTGGATCTGATGTGGTTCCACCGTGAGGTTCACACGGTTGTTGGCGGTGAAGTCACCGAACTTCTTGGTGACGTCCGTCAGTTTCAACTGCACTGTTCTGCTCCTGCCGGGCCCGCCCGCTCAGGCGGTGGGGGCGTTCTTGGACTGCACCGTGACCTTGCCGTCGATGATGTCCTGCTTGAGCTGCTGGACCTGCTTGTCGAGGTCCTCGCTGACCTCGTCCTGCTGGTCGTGGTAGGGGGCCAGGCCCACACCACCGTTCTCGAGCGTGCCCACGTACTGGGTGTTGTCGAAGTTGCCGTCCGCGGCCTGCGTCACGACGTCCTCGACCGAGGTGGACATCTCCTTGAGCACGGACGTGAGCAGGAACTCCTTGCCGGCGTCCAGGGTCTCGTAGCCGTCGGTGTCCGGCCAGATCAGCCGGACGTTCTTGCCGCTGCGGTTGGCCTCGGTCATGGCGTCCACGGTGCCCTGGGCCGCCTGGCCGGCGACGGGCAGGACCACGTCCGCGCCCTCGCCGATGAGGTTCTGCGTGACGGTCTTGGCCTTGGAAGAATCCTGGAACGAGCTCAGGAACGTGCCGTTCTGGGAGTCCTTGTTCCACCCGAGGACCTGCACGTCCGCCTTGTTCTTCTCGTTGTAGTACTTCACCCCGTCCGCGAAACCGTCCATGAACACGGTCACGGTGGGGATGTCCATGCCGCCGTACGTGGCGACCTTGCCCGTCTCGGACGTGCCCGCCGCGAGGTACCCGGCCAGGAACGCCGCCTGGGCGGTGTTGTAGACGATGGGCTTGACGTTGTCCGCCTTGATCGAGTTGTCGTCCACGATCGCGAAGTGCTTCTCCGGGTTGGCCGCGGCCACCTTCTTGGTGGTGTCCGCGAGCAGGAAGCCCACGGAGACCGTGAGGTTGCAGCCCTGCTGCGCCATGGAGGTCAGGTTGGGCTCGAACTCCGTCTCGGACTGGGACTCGGCCTGGCTGATCTGGATGCCCTTGTGCTCCTCGGCGGCCTTGAGGCCCTCATAGGAGCTCTGGTTGAAGGAACGGTCCTGGAAACCGCCGTCGTCGGAGACGATGCAGCCCTTGAAGTCGGAGGCCTGGGCGCTGCTGTCGCCGGCGTTGTCCGGGGCGGCACCGCAACCCGCCAGGACCAGGCCGGTGACCCCGGCCAGGCCAAGCGTCCCCAGGGTGCGCAAACGTCGAGTAGTCATGAGGTCCTCCGGTCGGACTGGGATCAGATGTGGGTCGTGACCCGGGAACACAGTGCACGGGTCACCGGCCCGTGCCCCCGGGCGGTGACCCGTGCAGTGAGCCGGGTCATAGGTCAGCTCAGTGTAGCCCCGGAAGTACCCAGCAGTACGCTCACCGCGGGCGTGTCAGGACTGCGGGGCGTCCGGCGTCGTCGTCGCGTCCGCGAGCTCGCGCACGCGCAAGCGGATGGCGCGCAACGCCGTGGAGGCCATGACCTGCACGCCGCAGCCGATCGCCTCCTCCTGAGGGGCGTAGTCGGACTGGTGCAGGTCGTAGGTTCGGCCGCCGGGAGCCCGGGTCCCCAGGCGCATCATGGCGCCGGGGACGTGCTGCAGGAACCACGCGAAGTCCTCCCCGCCCATGGACTGCTCCACCAGCAGGATGCTCTCCTCCCCCAGCTCCGCTCGCGCGGCGATCTCCAGCAGGGTGGTCTCGGTCTCGCCGTTGACCACCGGCGGCACACCCCGGATGTGCTCGAGGTCCACGTTCACGCCGTACGGTGCGGCCACCTGCTCCACGACCTCGTCCAGCATGTCCCCGGCGCGCGACCACGCGTCCGCGTCCAGGCAGCGCATGGTCCCGGACATGAAACCGGACATGGGGATCGCGTTGGGTGCCACACCTGCGTGGATCTGACCCCACACCACGGCCACCCCGGAGCGCACGTCCACGCGGCGGGAGAGCACCGCGGGCACGTTGATCGCGATCTGGCTCATCGCGTAGACCAGGTCCTCGGTCAGGTGCGGGCGGGACGTGTGCCCGCCGCGTCCGGACAGCTCGATCCGGATGGTGTCCGACGCCGAGGTGATCGCCCCGATGCGCGTGCCTACCTGGCCCACGTCCACCTTGGGTTCGCAGTGCAGGGCGAACATCCGCGGCACGCCGGCCAGCACGTCCTCCTTGATGATGGTCAGGGCGCCGCCGGGCAGTTTCTCCTCGGCCGGCTGGAAGACCACGCGCACGGTGCCCGCGAACGGGGACGAACGGTGCACGTCGGCGAGCACGCGGGCCACCCCGAGCATGACCGTGGTGTGGATGTCGTGACCGCACGCATGCATCACGCCCTCGTTGACGGACGCGTAGTCCAGGCCCGTGTCCTCGAGGATGGGCAGGGCGTCGATGTCCGCGCGCAGGCCCACCATCACGGGCCCGCGACCCACGTCCACGTAGCACCCGGTGCGTTCGAAGCGCACGGGGTGCAACCCGGCGGCCTCGAGGGCGTGCACGATCCGGTCCGTGGTGCGGTACTCCTCGTAGGACAGTTCCGGGTGCTTGTGGATGTCCCGGCGGAAGCGCACGAGGTCCGGGAGGTAGTGCGAGAGCAGGGGGCCGATGGCCGGGGGCAGTCCGATGTCGTCGGCGGACGGCAGAGGCAGATCCAACATGTGTGTCACAGTACCGCCGGGACCCCGCGCGGTGATTCAGCGCGGGCGGAGGCGGGGCTCACAGGACGTCCGTGTCGCCGTTGCGCTTGAGGGAGTCCACCGCGTTCTTGACCCGTTGCGCGTGCTCGGCCGTGGTGACCAGCAGGGCATCCGGGGTGTCCACGACCACGATGTCCGCCACGCCGATCAGCGCGATCAACCGCCCCGTGTCGGACACGACGATCCCGGAGGACTCGTCCGTGAGCACACGGTTGTTCTGGCCCAGGATGGACACTGGCGCGTCCGTGCGCGGGTCCACCTTGTTGAGCCGGTTGATCGCCGCGAAGTCCCCCACGTCCTCCCACGTGAAGTCCCCGGGGACCATGGCCACGTCCCCGGCCGCGGCGGCGGGTTCGGCCACGGCGTAGTCGATCGCGGTCTTGGTCAGGGTGGGCCACACCTCGTCCACGACGGCGTCCCGCTCGGGGGTCTCCCACGCGTCCGCGATTCGGTCCAGGCCCCGCGCGAGCTCGGGTTCGCTGCGGCGCAGGTAGGAGAGCATGAGACCCACGGGCGCCACGAACATGCCCGCGTTCCACGTGTACTTCCCGCTGGCCACGTAAGCGCGCGCGGTCTCCTCGTCCGGCTTCTCCACGAACTGCTCCACGGCGAGTGCGTGGGGTGCCTGATCGAGTCCCAGGGACTGCCCCGCCTTGATGTAGCCGAAGCCCGTGGCGGGCGACGACGGCGTGATCCCGATCGTGACGATGCGTCCGGTGTCCGCCGCCCGCACCGCTTCCTTGACGACCTCCTGGAACGCCGAGGCGGGCTCCACCACGTGGTCCGCCGCGAACGAACCGATGATCGCGGTGGGGTCGCGGCGCTCGATGAGCGTGCACGCGAGGCCGATCGCCGCCGCGGAGTCCTTGGGGGACGGCTCGAGCACGAGGTCGTCCGCCGTGAGCTCGGGCAGCTGTTCCTGCACCGCCCCGGCGTGGGAGCGCCCGGTCACGACCATGACCGGACCGGCGGACAGACCCGCGAGCCGGTCGAAGGTGGCCCGCAGCAGGGACGAGCCGGAGCCCGTGAGGTCCAGCAAGAACTTGGGGGCATCCGCACGGGACAGCGGCCACAGCCGTGAACCCACCCCGCCCGCGGGGATGAACGGATGGAAACGTTGCAATGGCGAAGTCACGACGGTCAGTGTACGGCCCCCTCCCCCGGCGGCCCTGGATGCGTCACCCGTGACATCCCGGGGTACGGGCCGCACACGGGCCGGGTGTGCCCACGCACGACGCGGCCGGCCGGCCCACGGGGACTTCCCGTGAGCCTTCGCGGGCCCGACCCCGCACCCGGGCGAGAGGTTCCCTCGAAGGCCCCGTGAGACGTCGCCGGCGGACCCTACGCACGGAGGTCGTGGGGCCGCTTGACGGCCGCTCGCGGGGCGTTCGGACGGCGCACGGCCGGAGCCGATTCAGACACAGAACAATGCGCTAATTCCGCGCTATTCCGGGGGGCACACTTGCAGACACGTTGTCAGGAAATGTGCGGGGGGCTGGTATCTTTGACGAGAACTACCGCATCATCCATGACAGAGCCAGCCAGGGCTCCGCCATCGCCGTGCACTCGCGCGAGAACGCTGCCTTCTTCTTCGACCATTCTTCGGTGCGCACGACGACGAGCGACACAGGGAGGACATTCCGTGGCGAACTCAACCAGGGGCACCCTTTACCGCGGCCAGTACGGCATGTGGTCTTGGGTCGCCCACCGTATTACCGGCGTGGCCATCTTCTTCTTCTTGCTGGTCCACGTCCTCGACACCGCTCTCGTGCGTGTATCCCCCGAGGCCTATAACGCAGTGATGGCGACCTACAAGAACCCCGTGATGGGTCTCGGCGAGGCCGGCCTCGTGGCCGCGATCGTCTACCACGCCTTCAACGGCCTGCGCATCATCCTGATCGACTTCTGGAAGGGCGGGACCAAGAACCAGAAGGGTCTGCTCTGGGGCGTCATCGCCCTCTGGGTCATCGTGATGATCCCGTTCCTCATCCGTCACCTCTCAGTCGTTTTCGGGGGTTAATTCCGTGAGCACTCCTCTCAAGACCAAGATCAGCGTCCCCCGCAGCCGGGACCTTCAGGTGGACGGCGTGAAGTACAACCGCGCCGGTTCGTCCCGCAGCAGCTTCGAGATGATCGCATGGCTGTTCATGCGCATGTCGGGCGTGGTGCTGCTCGTGCTCGTGTTCGGTCACCTCTACGTCAACCTCATGGTGGGGGACGGCGTGCACGCGATCGACTTCGGGTTCGTGGGCGGCAAGTGGGCCAACCCGTTCTGGCAGGTCTGGGACCTGGTCATGCTGTGGCTGGCCATGCTCCACGGCACCAACGGTATCCGTACCATCATCGACGACTACGCCGATCGCAACACCACCCGCTTCTGGCTCAAGGTGCTGCTCTTCGTGGCCTCGGGCTTCGTGATCCTGCTGGGCACCATGGTGATCTTCACCTTCGAGCCGTGCCCCGCCGGTGCGGACCCCGCGCTGCTGGCGTCCTTCTGCCCCGGAGCGTGATCGCGGCCACGGCGGAGCCCCCGGCTCCGCCGTCGTGCGTCGTCGCGGCCCGAGCGGCCGGGACCCGATACTTCTCCCACTCACCCACATAGAAAGAACATCTGGTATGCAGGTTCACAAGTACGATGTGGTAATCGTCGGCGCCGGCGGCGCCGGCATGCGTGCCGCCATTGAATCCGGCCAGCGCGCCCGCACTGCCGTACTGACCAAGCTCTACCCCACGCGTTCCCACACCGGTGCGGCCCAGGGCGGCATGTGCGCCGCCCTCGCCAACGTCGAGGAGGACAACTGGGAGTGGCACACGTTCGACACCGTCAAGGGTGGCGACTACCTGGTGGACCAGGACGCCGCGGAGGTCATGGCCAAGGAGGCCATCGACGCGGTGCTGGACCTGGAGCACATGGGACTGCCCTTCAACCGCACCCCCGAGGGCAAGATCGACCAGCGTCGCTTCGGTGGACACACCCGCGACCACGGTAAGAACCCCGTCCGCCGCGCGTGCTATGCCGCGGACCGTACCGGTCACATGATCCTGCAGACCCTCTACCAGACGTGCATCAAGCACAACGTGGAGTTCTACAACGAGTACTACGTCCTGGACCTGATCATGGTGGACACCCCGGAGGGCCGCCGCCCCGCCGGTGTGGTCTCCTACGATCTCGCGACCGGCGAGCTGCACGTGTTCCAGTGCAAGTCCGTGATCTTCGCCTCCGGTGGCGCGGGCAAGGTCTTCAAGACCACGTCCAATGCCCACACCCTCACGGGCGACGGCATGGCGATCGCGTTCCGCAACGGCCTGCCCCTCGAGGACATGGAGTTCGTGCAGTTCCACCCCACGGGCCTGGCGGGCCTGGGCATCCTGGTCTCGGAGGCCGCCCGTGGTGAGGGTGGCATCCTGCGTAACTCCGAGGGTGAGCGTTTCATGGAGCGCTACGCCCCCACCATCAAGGACCTGGCCCCCCGTGACATCGTGGCCCGTTCCATGGCCAACGAGGTCCGTGAGGGCCGCGGTTGCGGCCCCAACAAGGACTACGTCCTGCTGGACCTGACCCACCTGGAGCCGGCGCACATCGACGCCAAGCTCCCGGACATCACCGAGTTCGCCCGCACCTACCTGGGTGTGGAGCCCTACACTGAGCCGGTGCCCGTGTTCCCCACCGCGCACTACTGCATGGGTGGCATCCCCACCGACATCAAGGGCGAGGTCTTCCAGGACTCCGAGAACACGGTTCCCGGTCTCTACGCCGCCGGTGAGGTCGCGTGCGTGTCCGTGCACGGCTCCAACCGTCTGGGCACCAACTCGCTGCTCGACATCAACGTGTTCGGCAAGCGCTCCGGAATCTACGCCGCGGAATACGCGCGGGACGCCGAGTTCCTGCCGATCCCCGACAACGCCACCGAGCGCACCGAGGCGCTGCTCAACAACGCGCGCAGCCCGCACGGTGACGAGAAGGTCGCGGCCATTCGCAAGGACCTGCAGGACACCATGGACGCCAACATGCAGGTGTTCCGCACGGCCGAGACCATCCAGACGGCCCTGGACGACATCGCCGCTCTGGAGGAGCGCTACTCCCACATCTCCATCCAGGACCAGGGCAAGCGGTTCAACCTGGACCTGCTGGAGGCCGTGGAGCTGGGTTTCCTGCTGCAGCTGGCCAAGGTGATGTCCGTGGCCGCCCTGCACCGCGAGGAGTCCCGCGGTGGTCACTTCCGCGAGGACTTCCCCAACCGAGACGATGAGAACTTCATGGTCCACTCCATGGTGTACGAGGACCCGTCGTCCCCCACCGCGGGAATCCGGCAGGAGACCAAGCCGGTGATCATGACCCGCTACGAGCCGATGGAGCGTAAGTACTGATGTCCACTGCAGCCACCGAGAACCAGACCCAGGACGCTCAGAAGCCCGGCGACAAGGGCGAGGAGTCGATCCCCACGTACGACGTGGTGCTCAAGGTCCGCCGCTATGATCCCGAGTTCAGCTCCGAGGCGCACTGGGACGAGTGGAACCTAACCATGTACGGCACCGACCGCGTGCTGGACGCCCTGCACAAGGTCAAGTGGGAGCTGGACGGTTCCCTGTCCTTCCGCCGCTCGTGCGCACACGGCGTGTGCGGCTCGGACGCCATGCGCATCAACGGCCGCAACCGGCTCGCGTGCAAGACCCTTCTCAAGGACCTGGACCTGTCCAAGCCCATCCTCGTGGAGCCCATCAAGGGCCTCCCGTGCGAGAAGGACCTGATCGTGGACATGGAACCGTTCTTCCAGTCCTACCGCGAGATCATGCCGTTCCTGGTGAACGAGGACCACACCCCCACCGGAGAACGCTTCCAGTCCCAGGAGGACCGCGCGCGCTTCGACGACACCACCAAGTGCATCCTCTGCGCCGCGTGCACGTCCTCGTGCCCGGTGTTCTGGACGGACGGGCAGTACTTCGGCCCGGCCGCGATCGTCAACGCGCACCGGTTCATCTTCGACTCGCGTGACCAGGCCGGTGACATGCGCCTGGAGATCCTCAACGATAAGGAAGGCGTGTGGCGCTGCCGTACCACCTTCAACTGCACCGAGGCGTGCCCCCGCGGCATCCAGGTGACCAAGGCCATCGCCGAGGTCAAGAAGGCGGTCTTCGCCTCCGCCTTGTGACCCCTCGTGGCACGACCGCGGCCCCGGGATCCCTCGTGGATCCCGGGGCCGCGGTCTTTCCCGGGCTTTCAGCTCTCCGACGACGACGCCGCGGGGCCACTACCTACCGCGGGGCTGCTGCCCGCCACCGGCCTGTCGAAGCGGACGGGAGTTGCGTGTCCGAGGCCCCGAGCGGCATCGGGCAGGGAGGTCGCCGCCACGACCGTGACGGCCCGGTCCTCGCGCTCCGGCTGGGCGCGGGCCCCTCGGATGTCCGCCTGCACGAGCGCGCCCACGGCGGCCGCGAGCAACAGAACCTGCCCGTAGAGGTTGAACCACAGCAGTACACCCACGAGCACCGCGAACGAGAGCAGATAGGGGTTGTCCGCGCTGCGGGCGATGATTTCGCTGCCGCCGTAGCGCAGCACCTGCGAGCCCAGGGCACCCGTGACGATGGTGGCCAGCAGGGCCTTGCGATGCAGTTTGAGCTGGGCGACTCCGCTCACCAGAGCCAGGCTCATCAGGATGTCCACGAGCAGACCCACGCCGAGCGTGACCGCGGACTTGGCCCCGCCGTCCAACCACGGCTGCAGGCGCGTGAGACCGAGCTGACCGAGCCACCCCAGCACCCCGTCCACGGCGCCGGACGCGAAGACGCTCACGGTCGCGGAGGCGAGCAGCAGGATCCCGATCACCACGAGCCACGCGAGATCGCGCGGTACGGCCGCCACGGGCACCCCGGGGGCGGGCGGCAGTTCGAACATCCGCCGCGTGGCCAGCCGGATACCGGCCACCCAGCGCCACGCGGTGAACAACAACACCGCGAGCGCCACGGTGGAGGCCACGGTGAAGGGCCCCGTGTTCTCGAGCAGGCTCAGCGGGATGACTCCCCCGTTACCGTCCCCCACGTCCAGGAGTCCGGGGATGTTCTGCACCAGACCCGCCACGAGCGTCTGCTGAAGCGGCGAGTCGGTTCCCAGGAACGTGGCGAGTGCTGCGAAGCAGATCACCAGCAGGGACGAGGACGCGAAGAGCAATTGGTACGCGAGCCCGGCGGACATGAGCGGCCCGCCGTGGAACATGTAGTGCGCCACCACGCGCACGGGGAACACCGACATGAACCGCGCGAAGAACCACGCACCCAGGGCGCCGGCCCGCCTGCCCAGGGGTGCCCCCTCGGCGGCGAGCTGTCGGCGTACTTCGCGCAGGCGCCGGTGTTCCGCGTGCAGTCCAGTGCGGTCCGTGAGGGCGGGGACCACCGGGGGCGGGTCAGTGTGCGTCACGGTCGTCCGTGCCGGCCCCGCCGAAGGGGAGGCGGTCCCGCACGTGCCACGCACCGTGTTCGTCCCCCTCGTAGAGGTCGATGTGGTCCACCAGGAAGGACGCGTGGTACGTGCGCAGCACGTGCTGGGCGCGGTCCAGCCCCTCCTCCGTGGTGCCGTGGGCCAGCGTCACGTGGGGGTGGAAGTCGAAGGGGGACGCGGACTCCAGGTGGTGCTCGCTCAGATCGCAGTGCAACTGCACGCATTGGTCGTGACCGCCCTCGATGCGCAGGTAGACCACCGGGGTCACGGGTCGGAACGTCCCCGTGCCGCGGATCTCCACGTGGAACGGTTGCCAGCGGTCGGCAACCTCCCGGATGTGGGACACGAGGTCCGCCCAGTCCTCCCCGCGCTCGGCGATCATGAGTGTGATGTGCGCGGGGACCGAGCCCGCTTGCGCGTCCCCGAAGGACGAACGCCAGTCCTGCAACTCCTGGCCCATGGGTTCGGGCAGCCGGATGACCACACCCGCGTACACCCGGCCCGGGCGCACGGTGGGGGAAGGATGTCCCTCGCTCACACGATCCTCCTCAGGTCGGCCCCGTCCAGACTATCCCACGGCGTCTGGCGCCACACGGCGTGCCGCACGGGGCCCCGCCCGGCGGCTCACGCGCCGGGGAGGAAGCCCATCCGCTCGTAGACGTCCGTGACCGTGCGGGCCGCGATCTCCCGGGCCTTGTGCGCGCCCCGGGCCAGCAGCCGGTCCAGCTCGGCGGGATCGTCGAGCAGTTCCTGGGCGCGCTTCTGGATGGGGTCCAGGGTCTGGGTGACCACCTCGGCCAGGTCCACCTTGAGGTGGCCGTACATCTTGCCCTCGTACTCGGCCACGAGGGTGTCCACCGGGGTGCCCGTGAGGGACGAGTAGATGGTCAGCAGGTTGGAGATCCCCGGCTTGGCCTGGCGGTCGAAGCGCACTTCGGTGCCGTCGTCCGTCACGGCGGACTTGATCTTCTTGGCGTTGGATTTCGCGGGATCCAGCAGGCGGATGAGCCCGGCATCCGACGGCGCGGACTTGGACATCTTGGCCGTGGGGTTCGCGAGGTCGTAGACCTTCGCGGAGTTCTCGAGAATCTTGGCGTCCGGGACCACGAACGTCTCACCGAACCGGGAGTTGAACCGCTGCGCGAGGTTGCGGGTCAGCTCGAGGTGCTGGCGCTGGTCCTCCCCCACCGGGACCTGGTTCGCCTGGTACACCAGGATGTCCGCGGCCATCAGCACGGGGTAGGTGAACAACCCCACCGTGGTGTTCTCCGCCCCCTGCTTGAGGGACTTGTCCTTGAACTGGGTCATCCGCGCGGCCTCCCCGTAACCGGTGATGCAGTTGAGCACCCATGACAACTGCGTGTGCTCCGGCACCTGGGACTGGATGAGCAGCGTGGAGCGCTCGGGGTCGATGCCCGCGGCGATGTACTGCGCGGCCGTGACCCGGGTGCGCTCGGACATCGTGGCCGGGTCCTGGCCCGCGGTGATCGAGTGCAGGTCCGCCACGAAGAACACGCAGTCGTTGTCGTCCTGCATGTCCACCCAGTTGCGCAGCGCTCCCACGTAGTTGCCCAGGTGCAGGGAGTCCGCGGAGGGCTGCACGCCCGACACCACGCGGGGTGTGGGGTTCGGGGCGGTGTTCTGTTCGGTCACGGTCGACATCTTCTTTCGGTTCTCGGTCATGGGAGGCGGGGAGGTGCGGTGCGGGCAGCGGCGTCGTCGTCCGCCGACGCACGGGACCTCACGAGAGGCGGTAGTCCACCACGAGCGGAGCGTGGTCGGAGAAGCGCGTGTCGTACGCGGCGGCCCGGTCCACGACGGCACTCCGGGCGGCCGCGGCGAGCCCGGGGGTGGCCATATGGTAGTCGATGCGCCACCCGGCGTCCGTGTCGAACGCCTTGCCGCGGTAGGACCACCACGTGTAGGGCCCAGGGACGTCCCCGGCGAGGCTGCGGGCCACGTCCACGTAGCCCACGTCCCCGAAGAACTTGTCGAAGTACGCCCGTTCCTGCGGCAGGAAGCCTGCGTTCTTGACGTTGCCCTTCCAGTTCTTGATGTCCCGCTCGGTGTGGCCCACGTTGAGGTCACCCACCACGAGGGCATGATCGCCGCGCTCGGCCAGTTGCGGCATGCGGGTGAGCATCGCGTCCAGGAAGCGGTACTTGTCGTCCTGGCGGGGTGTGTCCACCTCGCCGGAGTGGACGTACGCGGAGACCAGGGTCAGTGTGGTGCCGTCCGGCAGGCGGACGTCGTTCTCGATCCAGCGCCCGGAGTCGTCGAAGTACTCGTCCCCGATGCCCACGCGGGACTCGGTGGGAAGCAGGGCGCCGTCGAACGCGTCGCGGCGCGTAGCGATCGCGACGCCCGCGCGGCCCTTGGCGGCGGCCTCGGTGTGCCGCACGTCCCACACGTCCTCGTCGAGCAGCTCGCGCGTGATCTTGTCCGGCGCGCGCACCTCCTGCAGGCACAACAGGTCGACGCCGCGCGGGGCGAGCCAGTCCGCCATCCCGCGCCGGTACGCCGCTCGGATGCCGTTCACGTTCACCGTGGCAATGCGCACCGTCTGCTGGGAATCCGCCATGTGCCTGTGTCTCCTCGCTCGTTACGGGGTGGTTCTCAGTCCACCACCGTACCGCTCACGGGCTTCGAGGAGTCCTTGAGGCTGCGCAGCCCGTTGGCCGCGGTCATGTCGATGGTCTCCAGGGCCCGCTGGATCTGCTCAGGATCGGGCTCGGCGCCGGAGAGCTGTTCCTTCACGACCTTGGACTGCACCAGGATCACCTGCATGCCGTGGGCGAGCTTCTCGTCCCGCAGGGACTGACCCGCGCCGGCGGACGCGGAGGCGGCGGGAGCGCGGCCGTGCTGGGCCTGGAACTGCTCCTGCGCCTGGCGCACCTGCTCACGGCCGTACGCCGCGGCCTTGCGCACCATGCTCAGCGCCCACACCGCGAGCATGAGCCAGCCCAGGGCAATCCCCGCGAGGATCCAGCCGAGCAGGGAGTTGGAGTTGGCGGCCTGGATCAGGGCCACCGCGAAGATCACGGCCAGGACGGCCAGCCCGATCACCGTCCCCCACAGGGCGGTGCGTCCGGTGCGGGGAGCGTCCGGGGAGTCGGTGGCGCGGGTGTGTGCTGATCCGATCGACTGCATGAACCCATTGTCTCAAACCGCGCGGGGCGCACCGAATCGGGCCGGTCCCCGGGGACCCGACCCGCCGGCGTCGCCCGAGCCCCTTGGCACAACCGGGCCCCGAGGGGGTATCAAGAGAGGGTGAGCACATCTTCGGCGGACTCTCCGCGCTCCCCCGGGGACGACTCCCCCGCACTGGACCCCGCCGAACGACGCCGCATCCTGTGGGTCCTGCTCGTTCCCCTGTTCATGTCCCTCATCAGCGTCTCGATCGTGAACGTGGCCCTGAGTTCCATCCAGCAGGAGCTGGAGGCGAGTTCCTCGGCACTCCAGTGGGTGCTCACCGGGTACGCGCTCGCGTTCGGGGTGCTGCTCGTGGCCAGCGGCCGCGCGGGGGACGTGTTCGGCCGCCGGAAGCTGTTCATCGCGGGGATCGCGGTCTTCGCAGGGGCCTCGCTGTTGTGCGGTCTCGCGCCCAACACCACGGTGCTCAACATCGGCCGGGTGATCCAGGGCCTCGGATCCGGGATGCTCAACCCCCAGACGGTGGGCATGATCCAGGAGTACTTCCAGGGTCGGGAGCGCGCCAAGGCGTTCGGGCTGTTCGGTTGGGCACCGCGATCGGCACCGCCCTGATCACGGCGGTGACCTTCGGTGTGCTCGCCCGCGCCGACTGGGATGCCGCGTTCACGGCGAGCTTCGCGGTGATCACTGTGATCGTGCTGATCGCCATGGGGATCGGGATCGCGGACATGCGCCGACACACCCCCGAGGAGCCATCCCGGGGCTGAGCCCCGCGCACCTCGTTCCCGGCACGTGTTCGGACCGCGGACTCCCGGGCTTTACGGCCGCGCGGCGTCGTGACCGGAAGGCTACGGGATCAGGCCGACTCGACGGCCCGTTCGCAGGACTCCACCACGTTGACGAGCAACATGGCCCGGGTCATGGGACCCACGCCCCCGGGGTTGGGCGACAGCCACGAGGCGCGCTCGGCGGCGGCCGGGTCGATGTCCCCCGTGAGCTTCTTCTTGCCGGTCTCCGTGTCCTCGACCCGGGAGACACCCACGTCGAGCAGGACGGCACCCTGCTTGATCTGGTCCGCCCCGATCATGTGCGGGCGCCCCGCCGCGGCCACCACGACGTCCGCTTGCGCGAGCAGCTCGGGCAGGTTGCGGGTGCCCGTGTGGGCCAGGGTCACGGTCGCGTTGATCTCCCGGCGGGTCAGCAACAAACCGATGGGCCGACCCACGGTCACACCGCGGCCGATCACCAGCACGTGGCGCCCCGCGAGGTCCACCCCGTGACGCGTGAGCAGCTCCACGATCCCGTGCGGCGTGCACGGCAGCGGGGACGTGATGGGCTCGTTGACGTTGAGCACCAGCCGCCCCAAGTTCGTGGGGTGCAACCCGTCGGCGTCCTTCGCGGGATCGATGCGCTCGAGCACGGCGTTGGTGTCCATGTGCGGCGGCAGGGGCAACTGCACGATGTACCCCGTGCACCGGGGATCGTCGTTGAGCTCGTCGATGACGCGCTCGAGCTCCTCCTGGGACGCGTCCGCGGGCAGTTCCTTACGGATCGAGGCGATCCCCACCTGCTCGCAGTCGCGGTGCTTGCCCGCCACGTACGAGTGCGAGGCGGGATCGTCGCCCACGATCACGGTTCCGAGACCGGGCACCACGTCCCGCTCGCGCAGTGCGGTCACGCGCTCGGTCAGTTCTTCCTTGATCCGGGCCGCGGTCGCCTTGCCGTCGAGGACCTGGGCCGTCATCTCACCACTCCTCGAGGCCGGGGTACAGCGGGAACTGCTCGGTCAGGGCGTCCACGCGCGAGCGCAGGGCGGAGACGTCCGCACCGGGCTTGAGGGCCTCGGCGATCACGTCCGCGACCTCCTCGAACTCGCCCGCGCCGAAACCGCGGGTCGCGAGCGCCGGGGTCCCGATACGCAGCCCGGACGTGGTCATGGGCGGGCGGGGGTCCCACGGCACCGCGTTGCGGTTGACCGTGATCCCCGCCTGGTGCAGCAGGTCCTCGGCCTGCTTGCCGTCCAGCTCGGAGTGGCGCAGGTCCACGAGGACCAGGTGCACGTCCGTGCCGCCGGTCAGCACGGACACACCGTGCTCCGCGAGATCCGGGGAGTTCAACCGCTCGGAGAGGATCTGCGCGCCCTCGATCGTGCGCTGCTGGCGCTCGCGGAACTCCTCGGTGGCGGCGATCTTGAACGCCACGGCCTTGGCCGCGATCGCGTGCATGAGGGGCCCGCCTTGCTGGCCGGGGAACACCGCGGAATCGACCTTCTTCTTGAGGTCCGCTTCCGCGAGGATCACACCGGAGCGCGGGCCCGCGAGGGTCTTGTGCACCGTGGAGGTGGTCACGTGCGCGTGGGGCACCGGGTTGGGGTGCAGCCCCGCGGCCACGAGACCCGCGAAGTGGGCCATGTCCACCCACAGCTTGGCATCCACCTCGTCCGCGATCGAGCGGAACGCCTCGAAGTCCAGCTGGCGCGAGTAGGCGGACCAGCCGGCCACGATCACGTTCGGCCGGGCCTGCAGTGCCTGCTCGCGCACCTTGTCCATGTCAATGCGGTAGGTGTCCGGGTCCACCTCGTACGCGGCGATGTTGTAGAGCTTGCCCGAGACATTGATCTTCATGCCGTGGGTCAAGTGCCCACCGTGGGCCAGGGACAACCCCATGAGGGTGTCACCGGGCTGCATGAGCGCGGCCATCACGGCGGTGTTCGCCTGGGCGCCCGAGTGCGGCTGCACGTTCGCGTGATCCGCCCCGAACAGTTCGCACGCGCGGTCACGAGCGAGGTTCTCCACGACGTCCACGTACTCGCAACCGCCGTAGTAGCGACGGCCGGGGTAGCCCTCCGCGTACTTGTTCGTGAGCACCGAGCCCTGCGCCTCGAGCACGGCACGCGGCGCGAAGTTCTCCGACGCGATCATCTCGAGCGTGGAGCGCTGGCGCCCCAGTTCGTCCTCGATGGCCCGTGCGACGTCCGGGTCCACCTCCGACAGCGGTTGATTGGTCACAGGGTGTCCCAGGGATTCCGTCATGCTCCACCTTCTTTGTGCGCGGGAGGGTCCGCTCCAGCATATCCGCGCGTCGCGGTGTTGCGCCTCAGCACGGCGGGGGCACGAGCGCGGCGATGCTCGTAGAGTTTCTGGATCGTCCGGGCCCTCGGCGGGCGGGTCCCGCCCGGGGAGCGAATGCGGGTAGCATGTGTACCCGTACCGCGTGCGTACCCCCTGCGCGCGGCAGCCGTCACAGCGCAGCCGGGCTGCCGCTCTCGCTCAGCGAGCGCGAGCATTCGCATCGTCCCGCCCCACGTCCTGATCCTTCGTGTTAGGAGATCTCGCGCCGTGAACGTTCTTCCCACCGCCCCGTTCACCGCTTCCATGCCGCGCATCACCGACGGCCAGTCGCCGCCGGAACCCGTGGACGTGGTGCGCACCCCGTACGCCGCCGTGATCTTCGACATGGACGGTGTGGTGACCGACACCGCCGGGGTGCACGCCCGCGCGTGGCAGAAGCTCTTCGACCGGTTGCTGACCGATCCCCGCCTCGAGCCCGTAGCTCCGGCCACCGAGGTGGACCGGCGCCCGTTCGACATGGGCGGTGACTACCGCACGTACGTGGACGGACGACGTCGCGAGGACGGCGTCCGCGCGTTGCTCGCCGCCCGCGGGACCATGCTCCCCGAGGCCCAGAGCCACGAGGACCCGCAGCCGGGTGACTGGACCGTGCAGGGCCAGGCCGCCGCGAAGGACGGCTTCTTCCACGAGGAGCTGCGCGAGCACGGTGTGCGCGTGTTCACGGGCACCGTGGCCCTGATCGAGCGGCTGCGCGAGGGCGGTGTGCCCGTGGGGCTGGTGACCGCGAGCCGCAACAGCGCCGTGGTCCTCGAGGCCGCCGGGTTGCAGCACTTGTTCGACCGCATCGTGGACGGCAATTGGGCCGCCTCGCACGACCTGCCGGGCAAGCCCGCCCCGGACACCTTCCTCGAGTGCGCACGCCTGCTGGGCGTGGCCCCCGGCGAGAGCGTCGTCGTGGAGGACGCCGTGGCCGGCGTCCAGGCCGGTGCCGCCGGCGACTTCGGCCTGGTCGTGGGGATCAACCGGGACGGTGCCCGGGAACGGCTCTACCGCGCGGGCGCCCACGTGGTGCTCAACGACGTCGCCGAGCTGGACCTGGGCGCGCGCCGGGACGACCCGTGGGCGCTCGTGTTCGACGGTTTCGACCCCGCCACCGAGCCCCGCCGCGAGGCCCTGCTGACCCTGGCCAACGGCTACATGGGCGTGCGCGGCGCGGCCTGTGAGTTCGCCGCGAACACCGTCCACTACCCCGGAACCTACCTGGCTGGCGTGTTCAACCGGGTGCTCAGCCACATCAACGGCCGGGACGTGGAGCACGAGTCCATGGTCAACGTGCCCAACTGGCTGCACCTGGACCTGCGTTTCGCGGAGGGCCAGTGGTGGTCCGAGGGCGGAATGAAGCCCTCCGAGGAACGCGTGGAACTGGACCTGCGCCGCGGTCTGCTGACCCGCACGCTCGTGCTCACGGAAGCGGACGAGGACCCCGGCGCGGACCAACCCCCGCGCAGCCTGGAGATCACCCAGCGCCGCCTGGTGTCCCTGCGCTACCGCCACCTGGGCGCCCAGGAGACCCGGATCGTCTCGCGTGGATTCAGCGGGCGGTTGCACGTGCGCACCGGTGTGGACCCCGCCGTGACCAACAGCGGCGTGGCCGAGTACCGGGAACTCAACGCCCACCACCTCGCGCTACTCGAGTCCACGACCCTGCCGGACGAGCACGAGACCCTGCTGTCCCTCGTGCGCACCTCCCAGTCCAAAATCGAGATCGCGATGGCCCAGCGCACGCGCATCGAGTCCGAAACCCCCGTGCGCGAGCGCCGCGAGGTGCGCCCCGGCGGGATCGAGTTCCGCCGCTACACGGTGCAGATCGACCCGCACAACCCCGTGCTCGTGGACAGCACGACCGCGGTGGTCACGAGCCGCGACGCCGCGATCGGTTCCCCCCGCGAGGGAGCGCTCGCCGAGCTGAACCGCACGCCGTTCGGGGTGCGCAAGCTGCTGGCCTCTCACGAGATCGAGTGGGCCCGGTTGTGGGACCGCTACGAGGTCACCCTGGAGGCCGCGGAGGACACCCCCGAGCACGTGGCCACCCAGCTCGCAGTGCGCACCCACCTGTTCCACGCGGCCCAGACCCTGGCCCCCCACCTGTCCCTGCGGGACGCAGGCATCCCCGCCCGCGGTCTGCACGGTGAGGGCTACCGCGGCCACATCTTCTGGGACGAGCTGTTCATCCTGCCCGTGATCAACATGCGTCAGCCGCACGTGACCCGGTCCCTGCTCTCCTACCGGTGGCGGCGCCTGGCTATGGCCCAACAGCATGCCCGGGACTTCGGTCTCTACGGCGCGGCCTTCCCATGGCAGTCCGGTTCCGACGGGCGCGAGGAGACCCCGCCCGAGCTGTACAACCACCACTCCCGGCGCTGGCTACCGGACAACTCGTGGCGCCAGTTCCACGTGGGCCTGGCGATCGCGTACAACGCGTGGGTGTACTACGAGTCCACCGGGGACATCGACTGGCTCTCCGGCCACGGGACCGAGCTGATCGTGGGAATCACCCGCCTGTTCGCGTCCCTCGCGGAGTACGACTCGCACGACGGCAAGTACCACATCTCCGGTGTCATGGGCCCCGACGAGTACCACGACGGCCCCGCGGGCCAGCACGGTGGTGGGCTCAAGGACAACGCCTACACCAACGTGCTCACGTCCTGGCTGTTCCGTCACTCGGCCCACATCTTCCACGACATGGTCGAGCACCAGCGCGAGGACCTGGAATCCCGCTTCGAGATCTCCCCGCAGGAGGTCCAGAAGTGGCTCAAGATGGCCGAGAACATGTACGTCCCGTTCAACGCGGACGGCACGATCGCGCAGTTCGAGGGCTACGACGAACTCGCCGAACTGGACTGGGACTTCTACCGCACCAAGTACCGCAACATCGGCCGCCTGGACCTGCTGCTCGAGAACGAGGGCGACCTGACCAACAACTACAAGCTCTCCAAGCAGGCGGACACGATCATGCTCGTGTACCTGCTGGGTCCCGAGGGTTTGATCGAGGAACTCGCGCGCATGGGCTACACCACGGACCTGGACGCCATCCAGCGCACCGTGGACCACTACATCGCACGCTCCTCCAACGGTTCGTCCCTGTCCCGCGTGGTCAATGCCGCGGTGCTCGCGTGGCTCGACCCGGACCGCTCGTGGGGTTCGTTCCAGGACGCGCTCATGATCGACATGGACGACACCCAGGGCGGCACAACGGGTGAGGGCATCCACCTGGGTGCCATGGCCGGTTCGGTGGACGTGATCACCCGCGCGTACGCCGGGCTGCGCGTGCGGGGCCAGTGGCTTGAGTTCCAGCCCGCCCTGCCCCGCGAGTTGGACGCCGTGGACTTCACGGTCCTGTACTGCGGTCAGGTCATCGAGGTCTCGCTGGACCACGACATCCTGGAGCTCGAGGCGAGCTCGGTCAAGGCGGATCCGGTCACGGTGCACGTCAACGGCGCCGAGTACGTGCTCAAGGGCGGGCAGAAGATCGCGGTGTCACTGCGCCACCGCGAGTCCCGGCGTCCCGAGAAGGCCATGGCCGCCCTGCGGCGCCGGTTCATCTCCGACGCCGGCGAAGGCTGAGCCCCGCCCCGAACCGTGGCCGTACGACAACGCCGCGCGGCTCGGGCGCGCCTGCTCACCGGGCGCACACCGGGCCGAGCCCCGGCCACGCGCCGGGCGAGTGGCGGCTACCGGCGGCGTCGTGACGAGCGCGAGCGCGCACTATGCTATGGCTCATGACACAGTTCTCCGAGCCCGCGGGCGCCGTCGCCGCCCGCGAACCCCTGATCCTGCCCTACGGTCAGCACCGGCCCTCCGTGGCCCGCTCCGCTTTCGTGGCACCCAACGCCACGATCGTGGGTGACGTGGTGGTGGGTGCCGGGGCGGGCATCTTCTACGGCGCCGTGGTGCGCGGTGACCGCTCCCCCCTGCGGATCGGGACGAACTCCAACCTGCAGGACAACGTCACGGTGCACTCGGACCCGGACCACCCCACGACCATCGGCGAGCGCGTGAGCGTGGGCCACAACGCGGTCATCCACGGGTGCGTCCTGGAGGACGACGTCCTCGTGGGGATGAACGCCACCGTGCTCAACGGCGCCGTGGTGGGCCGCGGGAGCCTGATCGCCGCCGGGACCGTGGTACTCGAGGGCGAACGCATCCCGCCCGGTTCCCTCGTGGCCGGGGTCCCGGGCAAGGTCCGGCGGGAGCTGTCCGTGGACGAGCAGCATGCCGTGAGTCGCAACGCCCAGAACTACATCGAGCTCTCCCGGGAACACCGCGCCATGTTCTCCTGAGCCCGCCTGGACAACCGCAACACACGACGACGCGCGGCCCCGGAAGCCCGGGACCGCGCGTCGTCGTACGCCGGGTGAAACCGCGGTAGCCCGGCGGGAGCGGCTCAGTGAGTGTCGCCCAGTGGATGCGGCTCGGTGGATGCCGCTCAGTGGAAGAAGTGCCGCGCCCCCGTGAGGTACATGGTCACGCCCGCGGCCTGGGCCGCCTCGATGACCTCCTCGTCACGGATGGAACCGCCCGGCTGCACCACGGCGCGCACGCCCGCGTCCAGGAGCACCTGCAACCCGTCCGCGAACGGGAAGAACGCGTCCGACGCCGCGACCGCACCGCGGGCACGTTCAGCGTGATCCTCGGCGAGCGTGTTCGCCCGCTCCACGGACAGGCGGCACGAGTCCACGCGGTTGACCTGGCCCATGCCGATGCCCACCGAGGCGCCGTTGTTCGCGAGCAGGATCGCGTTGGACTTCACGGCTCGCAGGGAACGCCATGCGAACTCGAGGTCCGCCAGGGTCTTCTCGTCCGCGGCGTCACCCGAGACCAGGGTCCAGTCGGCAGGGTCGTCGCCCTCGGCGTCGAGGCGGTCGGCCTGCTGGAACAGTGCGCCGCCGGAGATCCCGCGGTACTCCAAGGGATCGCGGCCGAAGCCCTCGGGCAGCGCGAGCAGGCGGATGTTCTTCTTGGCCCCGAGGATCTCGAGCGCCTCCGGCTCGAACTCGGGGGCCACGACCACCTCGGTGAAGATGGGCTTGAGGTTGCGGGCCATGTCCGCCGTGACCGTGCGGTTGGCCGCCACGACACCGCCGTACGCGGAGAGCGGGTCGCACGCGTGGGCCTTGAGGTGGGCGTCCGCAATGGGGTCCTGCGCGCCGGGGGTGGCCACGGCCACGCCGCACGGGTTGTTGTGCTTGACCACGGCCACGGCGGGCTCGTCGTAGTCGAATGCGGCGCGGACGGCGGCGTCCGCATCCACGTAGTTGTTGTAGGACATCGCCTTGCCGTGCAACTGCTCGGCCTGCGCGATCCCGGGCGCCGCGGCGTCGTTCGTGTAGAGCGCGGCCTTCTGGTGCGGGTTCTCGCCGTAGCGCAGGGACTCCGCGCGCTGCAGCGCGAGACCCGCGTACGGGGGCCAGAAGTTCGCCTCGGGGTCGTGGTCGAACTGCTGGGCGGTCCACGTGGCCACGGCGGTGTCGTAGGCCGCGGTGTGGGCGAACGCCGCCGCCGCGAGCTTCTGCCGGGCCGCGAGGTCGTAACCGCCCTCCTGGGCCGCGCGCACCACGTCCGGGTAACCGGCGGGATCCACGACCACGGAGACCGCGGCGTGGTTCTTGGCGGCCGCGCGCACCATGGACGGACCACCGATGTCGATCTGCTCCACCACGGCGTCCTGCTCCGCACCCGAGCGCACGGTGTCCTGGAACGGGTAGAGGTTCACGATCACCAGGTCGAACGGCTCGATCTCGAGCTCGGTGAGCTGATCCATGTGTTCCGGCTTGCGCCGGTCCGCGAGGATTCCCGAGTGCACGCGCGGGTGCAGGGTCTTGACCCGCCCGTCCAGGCACTCCTGGAACCCGGTGACCTCGGAGACCTCGGTCACGGGGACCCCCGCGCCGCGGATGGTCCCGGCGGTGGAACCGGTCGAGACGATGCTCACGCCGGCGTCGTGCAGCCCTCGCGCGAGCTCCTCCAGACCGGTCTTGTCGTACACGGAGATCAGTGCGCGCTTGAGCGGCACACGGTTCAGGTCGGCAGTGTTCACGAGCTCTCCAGTGGGGACGAGGGTACGGACGGTAGGCGGGCCGGAGCCCGGTTCAGTCTACGACCGGGGCAGATCGGGGTCGGTGCTCGTGACGTCCCAGCTCAGTTTCGCCAGCGCGTTGACGAGCAGGGTGCGCTCGGCGGATTTGATCCGCTCGTGCAGCACGGATTCGGTATCGTCCTCGGCCACGGGGACCGCGACCTGGGCCAGGATGGGTCCGGCGTCCACGTCCGCGACAACCTCGTGCACCGTGGCGCCCGTGACCTTCACGCCGTAGGCCAGGGCGTCCCGCACGGCATGGGCACCGGGGAAGGACGGCAACAAGGACGGGTGCGTGTTGATGATCCGGCCCGGGAACACGGACACGAACTCCGCGTCCACGATCCGCATGAACCCGGCGAACACCACGCGGTCGGGGTGGTAGGACGCCACGCGTCGTTGCAGCGCACGGTTCCACTGCTCCCGGTCCGGGTACTCGGACAGCGGCACCACGAAGGTGTCGATGCCCGCGGCGCGCGCCCGGTCCAGACCGGCGCACTCCAGGTCCGCACCCACGGCGGCGATATCCACCTCCACGTCCCCCTGGTGCAGGGCGTCGATCATCGCCTGCAAATTCGTACCGGAGCCCGAGACCAGAACCACTAAACGCATGGGCCCACTCTATCCAGCGAGGCTGCCTCGATGGCGCCGCGGCGGTGCTGCGCCCGCGACGCTGCTCGGTCCGTCCGCTCGCCTACAGTGGTGGGTATGCACGATTCCCGCCACCGGTGCACGCCGCCCCACGCCACGCACTCGATGGGTTCGACCTCCGGCGGCTCCCCTTCCGGGGGTTCCCACTCAGGGGGACCGCACTCCGGCGGCCCGCAGCACCGTGGCCCGCACGCCGGCGACCCGCGCGGTGAAAAGCCCTCACCTCGCGGCCCCCAGTCGGGGGACCCCTCTGACGGCGCTCGGCTCCGGTTCGCCGCGGTAGCCGCGGCCCTCGCGGTGCTCGCCTCCGCACTCGTGGTGGGTGACGTGTGGTCCACCGTGGCGGGGCTCGTACTCGCCATCGCCGCGATCGTGCTGGGCATCATCGCGCTCGCGCGCTCCCGCGGTTCGTCCTCACGGGTCCCGATCACGGTGCTCGCGGTGTTGGCCATCGTGTGGGGTGTGATCAACGCGCTGGGCGGCGGCACCCGGTTGCTCGTGTGGCCGGCCACCCAGGTCTACCAGGAATGCACCGATCGGGCCCTCACGCTGTCCTCGACCAGCCGGTGCGAGCAACAGCTCAACGACAACGTGTGGAAGCATTTCTCGGGTGCGCCCCTCGAGACGGGTGCGCCGCAGGACGATCCGACGGCCACCGCCACGCCTGAGGCCTCCCTTGTCACGCCCACGCCGAGCGCCTCGAACCCTGCCCCTTCGGGGAGTGCTACACCGGGAGCGACCTCGCCGACCTCCGCCGGTCCCGGGTCCTGAGACGCCCGCTCCCAGCGAGTCCATTGCTATCGAGAGCGGTTCGTCATCGGCCCAGTCCCATGTCCTGGGACGCCCGAGCCCGTCGGCGCCAGGAGCGGTTCATCGTCGTCTCAGTCCCGCTCGTCGTCGAGGGCGGCCAGCCGCGCGGCCTTGCGCTTCTCGGACCTGCGCTGCGCACGACGACGCTTGGCCTCCTCACGGCGGGACAGTCCCGGTTCGTCTGCCGATCGTCCCACGGCCGTGGACCCGCCGCGGGGCTGGGACTCCCGCTCGGGCTCGGCGGCAGCGCGCGACGCGCGGCCCCGGAACAGACCCCGGACACCCCGAGCCGTGACCTCGCCGTCCGGGACGGCCGCCCCGGATCCAGGACGGCCACCGGGTGCCGTGCGAGCATCCTGCCCGGCGCCGGGGCCGGAAGCCGAGCGGGAACTGTGCACGGCGCCAGCGGCGGGCAGGGCGTCGTGGTGGGCCACAGCGGCGTCGTCCTCCGGGGCCGGGGAATCCGGCACGGGGAGCTCGTCCGCCTCGGCGCGGGAGCGGGAACGGTAGCCCTCGCGTTCGAGCCAGGGCCCGGCCAGGCACCCCACGGTGGCGCCCACCGCGAGTTCGGCACCGAGCCACAGGAACACGTGCCACGCGTGCGGGCCGATGTCCGTGAGCCTGCCGATGCCCAGCGAACCGCTGGAGAGCCACGCGAGCGCGGTCACGAGGCCCGCCCCCACCGCGGCCATGAACACCGCCGTGAGCACGGTGGAGAGCACGAACGTGATCCAGCGCAGAGGCAGGCGGATGGCCATCCAGTCGTCCAGGTGGTTCTCACCCTCGCGGCAGAACCACCACCCCGCGAGCAGACCCGCGAGCACGGGCAACCCCAGGACCGCAGGGGCGTACAGCCACGGGTCACCGGTGGGCAGCGCGGCGAGCGCCGGGAACTGCGGCAGCGGTCCCAGCGTGCTCTGGAACGGCGACACCAGGGTCCCGGTGCCCAGCGAGAAGCCGGCACCGGTGGCCCACGTGAGCGCCCACACGACCATGTTGGGCAGGTACCCGAACTGCAGTGCCGTCAGGGCGGTGTCCCCCGCAGCGCCGGTACCGAGGTCCTGGTAGACCGTGATCACGCGGTCCCAGTTCCACGCGAGCGTCACCACGAACAACAGGGCACCGGCCGCCACAGCGGTGACCGCGGCGAGGAAACCGGCGCGGATCACGGCCCACACGTAGGAACCGGCCCAGCGTGAGTGCTGGCTCGTGCGCTGCAACCAGGACGCGACGTCGGCCCCGAGCACCGCGGCGAGCGAGCGCGAAGCGCTCCACCCGCCCACGAGGGTGCCCAACCCGGCCGGGACCAGGGGCAACAGGGCGGCCGCCACGAGGTCCACCGAGACTTGTTCGGTGCGGCTGAGCCAGCCCACGAGGGCCCCGAAGAGCGCGTACGCGAGCATCCCGGCGAAGAACGGGATCAGGAACTGACCGCGCCAGCACGCCCGGGCGATCCGGCGGCCCGCGATCACCGCGAGGCCGAACGGGATCAGCGTGAGCCCTAGAGGCACGAGCGTGACCGTCCCGCCACCGTCCAGCGACAGGCCCTGGATGGCTTGGATCGTGAGGGGCACGCAGTGCGCGAGCAACCAGACCTGACCGGCGAGCTGCAGGCTCCCGCCCGCGCCCAGGGTCGCGAAGCCCCCCGCAGCCCATACCGCACCCAGGAGCACGGTGCCCAGCAACAGGCCCACCAAGGCCACCGCGAGCAGCTCGATCACGCCCTGCAGCGCGAGCGGCATGGGCAGTCCCGGGGAGTCGTCCGGTTCGGGGCGGGGCACGTCGGCGGCGCGCACGGGGGACGAACCGTGCGACGTGAAGCGGTCGCGTACGCCCGAGACCACGCCGGGCAGTGAGGGAAGTTTCATCACCGGACATCTTTTCACGTTCACCCGCGCACCACGGGCAGCGAAGTTAGCCCGGACTTCACCTGCGGGCCACCCCCGGGTGACTCCCCCGTGAGGCGCCGGGCCCACAGTGGGAACCGTGAGAATTGCATTGGTGGCCGAACAGTTCCTCCCCCACGTCAACGGTGTCACTCATTCGGTGATCCGCGTCCTGGAACACCTGCGGGATCACGGGCACGAGGCCATGGTGATCGCCCCCTCCTACGAGAAGACCCTGTTCCTGGGCTCGGTGGACCACGTGGACGGCGTGCGGATCGAGCGCATCCCGTCCCTGCCGCTCGCGGGCTATCCCGAGGTCCGCGTGGCGAGCTGCACCGTGAGTCGCATGCAGCGCATCCTGGCCCGCTTCGCCCCGGACGTGGTGCACGTGGCGTCCCCGTTCGTGCTCGGGTGGCAGGCCATCCAGGCCGCCAAGGGTTTGGGTCTGCCGTGCGTGGCCGTGTACCAGACGGACGTGCCCGGTTACGCCGCACGCTACGGTGCATCCGTGCTGGAGACCGCCATGTGGTCCCACGTGCGTGCGATGCACAACAGTGCGACCCTCACGCTCGCTCCCTCCACGGCGTCGATCAGCCAGCTCCACGAGCACGGCGTCCAGCGGGTGCACATGTGGCGCCGCGGAGTGGACACGAGCCGGTTCCGTCCCGCGCTGCGCGATCACGCGTGGCGCGAGCGCGTGGGCGGCGGCAAGCGACTCGTGGGATACGTGGGGCGGTTGGCCCCCGAGAAGCAGGTCGCGGACCTCGCCGCGATCGACGCCCTGCCGGACACCCGGCTCGTGATCATCGGTTCCGGTCCCGGGAAGGAGTCGCTGCGCTCGGTATTGCCCAACGCGCACTTCGAGGGCTTCCTCACGGGCACCGAACTCGCCACGGCCATGGCGTCGCTGGACGTGTTCGTGCACCCCGGTGAGCACGAGACGTTCTGCCAGACCATCCAGGAAGCCATGGCCTCGGGGGTCCCAGTGGTGGCCGTGGGCCGCGGCGGTCCCCTGGACCTCGTGGACTCCTCGCGTAACGGGTGGCTCTACGCCCCGGGTGACCTGGCCGGGTTGCGCGAGCGCGTCCGGGACCTCGCGGGCGACGACGCCAAACGCCTCGCCTTCGCGCGCACCGCCCACCAGTGCGTGCAGGAGCGCACGTGGGGTGCTGTGTGCGAGCAGTTGCTGGGCCACTACGAGCGCGCTCGCACGGTCACCTCCCGGATGCGCGGCACGCGCCGCAGCGACCTGCGCACCCCATGAGAACCGCCGCCGGGTGCCAGATGTTACTCAACAGAAGCTTGGTTAAGTTTTGATGACATTCTCGGTCCGCGCCTGGCTGGTCCCCCGAATCCACGGATAGGCTCGAAGCAGCTTCACGAGATGCGCCCGCGCAACGACAAGGACGTCACCGCGCGCCCAGAGCTCCAACTCGGCGTACGCCAACCCTCGGTTCAGGGGTGGATTGGATGACGAAGCGGCCGGGGCCACACGTGTGGTTCCGGCAAGCGACCGGAAAAATCAGAGGCCCGACATCATGAACACGACAACCCAGAAATCCCACCCCGACACCCGCGAACAGTGGGTGGACGTCACCGTTCAGGCGGACCCCGCCCGGCACGTGGTGTCCATCACGGGATCGGACGGTCACGAGCACGAGTACTTCGCGGACGACGCCCGTGAGGTCGCACTCGCCGCACAGCACACACGGGGGCGCGGCCAGTGGTGCGCCAAGTACAGCCGACTCCTGGTCCCCGGGGCCTCCCGGGTGACCGGCGGGGTGTCCTTCTACAAGCTGGAGCCGATGCCCGCGTAGTCCACGCGCACACGGTCACCGCGACCGCGAACTCCACGAACGGTGCGGCCCGGGTCCGAACGGATCCGGGCCACACGCGTGTGTCGAGCGCTTCTCTGCGCTCCCGCCCGGTTCTCAGTGGGCGGTCGTGTCCCGGTCCTGGGCGATCAGCTCGGCGGCGCGTTCACCGCTCATGAAGACCGTGATGTTCGGGTTCACCGTCACGAGCTCGGGCATCACCGAGGCGTCTGCCACGCGCAATCCGCTCACGCCCTTGACGATTGCATCCAGCAGGAACGCCGTGCGCCCGGTGATGAGCACGTACAGCATGAGCCCGATCGCCAGGATGATGTTCAGCTCGGAAAGCCGCCGGATGCCCTTGTCCACGCCCAAGACGCACGAAGCCACCGCCATGAGGATCCCCAGGGCGGTCAGTGCCGACGGCACCGCCAGGTTTTCGGGGACGGCGAACAGGTAGCGCAGTCCGAAGTTCAACTGGACCACCCCGATCCCCAGGGACGTGGCCACCCCGAAGATGGTCCCCAGCAGCGCCGCGGTGTCCACGGCGTCGCCGGCGGCACCGTGGATCCGGCACCCGATCAGGGGGTAGAGAGCGGAGCGGATGCTCAGCGGCATGCCGAAGCGGTAGGCGAAGTAGCCGAATGCCATGCCCATCAGGGCGTACATGGCCCACCCCGTGAACAGGTTGAACTGGGGTTTCGCATGGTCCGGGCCCATCTTGATCGTGCCGTGCCTGCTGTCCGCGACCAGGATCACGAACACGATCGCGAGAGCGGCCGTGAGGATGTAGAACCACCCCAGCCGGGAGGCGACCCACGCGACCACGCCGCCGATCACGGCGTCGGCGTGCTCGGGTGCCTCCGTGGCCCAGGCGGACAGCGAGACAAGCAGGGTTGCCGCGGCCACGAAGACCCGCCAGTTGACGGGCAACCGGGGTGGCGCAGAGCGAGGGGCCCGGACGGGGCGGGCGGATCCGCGACGGGCGACGAGCCCGGGCGTGGGTGACGGATGGACGAGGAATCGTGTGTGGTCACGTCGGGGATGCGGGTCGGACGTCGGACGACCCGGGGTTGAGGCGCCTTACTACCAGCCGTTAGTCATGGCACGCCACCTCACTGTAGGGGAGGGCCGCGCAGCAGCCGAATGCAGCCGCGCGGCCCCACGAGCACACCCCCGTTCGCCCGGGGCGGCACTGTCAGCCCAGCAGCTTGGCCACGAGGGCGCTCGCGAACTCCTCGGAGACGTCCCCGTAGTTCAGGGAGAAGTCCTCGTCCACGAGCGGGGGCAGCAGCCCCGAGCACAGCACCGTGGCGCGCGCGTACAGCCCCGGCAGGGCGGCACCGATGGGCACGGAGAGCAACCGCAGCTCGGGATCGTAGCTGACCAACGCCGTGCCGGTGTCCCGCGCCGCGAGGTGCTTGCCGAGCCCCGAGGACACGGGACGGGCGTGACCCGAGACCACGTCCTCCGCGGTGCGGTAGGCGTAGCGCGTCTTGTGGTGGTGGTTGATCCGGTACAGCCCCGCCTGGTTGCGGTCGTCCGTGGCCTCCCACGTGGCGTCCGCGGGCACGAAGCGTTCCGCGACCCCGTTGTACTGCATCTCCTTCAGGGGCAGCCCGGCGACGACCGAGGACAACGGGGGCAGGGTGTCGAGCATGACGGGCCCGGCGTCGTAGACCACGTCGCACAGCCCCTCGGGCAGCAGCTTGCTCAGCGCGTCGAGGTCCACATCCTGGAGCATGGTGGTCGCGTGGTCCTCCGGGGACAGCACCACGACCTCACCACCCTGGGCCCCGACCGCCTGCGTCACGGCGTCCTCTTGGTCGGTCTTCCACCCGCCCGTGAGCAGGATGGAGCCGTCCACGAGCTGGGTCAGGGCCGGGGAGCACACCTGCCAGCGGCGCACCGTCCAGTTCTCGTCCCGGATCACCTCCAGGAAACCGAGGGCCTGCAGGTGACCCACGAACCATTCCTCGAAGCGCTCGGAGTCCTCGAGCTGGCGCGCCACGATGGACAGGCTCGACCGCTTGCCGCCACCCAAGAACGTGAGGATGTCCTTGAACGGCGCCCAGGACCCCGGGTACTCGCCCTCGTCCGGGCCGATGAACTGCAGTGCCTCGACCGAACCCGTCTGACCCACCGCCGAGAGCTTGGTGAGCCGGCCGGGGTAGCGCTTGGTGAGCCCGCAGAACTTGCAGCGCCCGAACACCCACGGCGCCTTGGCCTTGGGATCCATGGGGGGCAGGATCACTTTGTGCTTGCCCGTGACCATGCAGGACACGTCGGGGGCCTCGGGCAGCTCGTTGCTGCGCTCGGGGAACATCTGCCCCTCGGCGGACTCCCACCCGGCGACCTCGGGCACGGGGACCTCGTCCACGGTGGCCTCGTGGGGGTCCATGTTGTCGAACGAGCCCTGGACGTACTCATCCGGGATCTCGTCCCGCGTCACCGCGGTGACGGGCCACAACGGTTCCTCCGCGACGTGGACCATCTCACCGTCGTAGCCCAGGGAGCGTTGAGTGATGTAGTAGGAACTGTCCCGCACGCGGAACTCGAGTCGCTGCTTCACGGTGCGCCCGGAACGCAGCACTAGCGTGTAGTCGTTGGGCTTGAGGTGGCCGTCCTCGCGGGCCAGATCGGTCCCGCCCAGGCTCACCTGGAACGGTGGCACCCGGGGTGCGGTGAGCTTGGTGCTCATGAGCTTGAACGAGTGCGGGTTACGCCACTCGCACTCCACGGACAGGGGGTCGTCGCTGTCGGACGTGACGGTCAACTGCGGGGGCCGCAGGGCCGAGAACCGGTCCACGTCCCCGGGGATCCGCAGCCCGCCGGACAGGGTGATTGCGGGGACCAGGCGGGGTACAAGGGCCGAGAAGTTGTCGTTGACGGTCAGCGCGGGGTCACCGGCACGCAGCACCTGGACGTCGTCGAACAGCACCCAGCCCTCGCAGACCCCGTTCTCCCCCGGGCCCACCACGCGGTAGTCGGGAGAGGCCGAGTCGTCCAGGATCGCGCGGATCTGATCCACCCATTCAGGTTGATTGCGCACCATGATCCGGCACGGCCACGCCGCGGGGACGTGGTCCACGGAGATGAACGTGTCCGAGTACGCGTCCTTGGCGAAGACCACCACGGGCCGTGGATTACGCGTGAGGGTGAGCTCCCCCGCGGTGATCTGCAGCTGCCCGGACAGCAGCGTGTCACTCGTCATGCGGGCGTTGTACGCGGAGATCCCCAGGAACGCGTCCCCGATGTAGGACAGGAACATGGTGCGCGGGCCGACCGTGGTCGCGAGATCCACCTCCCGACCGGGCACCAGCCGCTTGGGCACCACGAAACCGAGTTCGTAGATGGGGTTGCCCACGTAGTCCGTGCCGTCCGTGAGGGACAACCCGGGGCTGCGCGAGCCCAGGTGCCGCGTGCCGCGGGCGGCGGCCGCGGCGGCGTCGTCCGGGGCGGACTCCCACGCGTCCAACTGGGCGAGCGCGACCTGCAACGCGGGATCGCGCGTGAGGGGGTTGGTCCAGATGCTGCGCAGGCTCTTGGACACATCGGTGTCCGCGATGTCGAGCCAGAAGTCGATGTAGATCCCGAGCTCCGCCGCGCTCATCCCCTGCGCCGTGGTCAGTTCGAGGTCCTCGAACATCTGGTGCAGTTGCCGCAGCTCGGACGGGCCGAACAGGGTCTGGGACAGAGCGAGGCCCACGGGACGGTGGTTCACGGCGTACGCGGACGGCAACCCGAGTTGGCCGTCGAAGGCCTCGAGCCAATAGCGCAGCGCGTCCCAGTAGGTCTCGGAGTCCTTGCGCACCGAGGTCTCGAGCGCCTTGACGTTGTCCTGGCCCGCTTGCAGCAACACCGCGAGCGGCAGGTAGAACGTGGACACGGACTTCTTGCCCGTGCGCGCCGCGAGCGCGGACATGTGCCGCCCGGCCAGGGCGAACAGGGCCAACAGCGCCACGATGGGCGGCGGGCCAATCCTGGTGAGGTCCTCGAGCTGGCGCCGGGACGTCCGGTACCACGCCTCGGTGAGCTTGTTGAACGCGTCGAACACGGACCGGCGGGAGCCGTCCGTCACGAGCAGCGGCGTCACGGAGTCGGCGAGCGCACGCAGCGTGGCCGGGCCGTCCAGGCCGAATTCCGAGCCGATCTGTTCGAGCATTTTCTCGTCCAGGTCCAGGTGGACCAGTTCCCCGGCCCTCCTGGGGCCGAAGAATGCCCGCGCCACGGCGTCGTTCCAGCGCAGGTACTCGACTTCCCGGGGTCCGGATGCCATTGCGTGGTCCCCCGTGTGGAAACCGGCAGCGTCAGCCACAAATCCTCCGTCTGCGCCGTGCGGCGCGCTCGAAACACGACAATCCCTGTCGATTATAAGTTCCCGCCCGTCGGCGGTTCACTGCCCGATCCCACCGCGCCCCCGGTTTGCACGACGACGACGCCGCTGCCCGGGCCCTCGCCCACCGGCGCCCGGCCGTGTCCGCACCGGGCGGTACGGTAGGGGCCATGGATGGTGCTGCGCAGTTCACGGACGCCCGCGGTCCGGGTGCCGCCCCGGACTGGCGCAGCGAACTCTCCCGGATCGTGCCCGGCATGAGTCCCGACAGGGTCGTGGCGGACCCGGAATCCGGACCCACCGTGGCCCTCGAACTGGACCTGACCCGGGTGCAGAACCGCACACCGAAAGCGTGGCAGGAATCACCCCGGGAGACCCCGCTGAGTCTCACGGCCCGTCCGGTGCTGCGCGGACAGCGCCACGGGTGGGTGCACACCGGCATCGACTGGGGCAACCTGGCCTCCCACGCCCGCTCCGGGCACCTGAGCGCGGAGCAACTGGACTGGTTCGAGGAGCTGCGAGCGCTCTCCGAGTCGCACCGCGGCAGTTACGCTGCGGACCGGCACCAGCTGCACATGGAGCGCTACACCTCTCCCCTGTTGTGGCCCATCCTGGGGCGCGCCCGGGGGCTCGGGATCCCGCTCGTCTCCAAGGGCACGGGAGCACCCGTGATCGTGGATCGCGACGGCCGGTTCGAGGTGCGCGTGGATCCCGGCGAGCACGGCGAGCTCGCCCTGCACCCCCAGCTCATCGTGGGCGAGAACGAGATCCCCCTGCGCTGGACCCGGATCATCGGCCAGCCAGGTCACGGCCTGTTCTACCCGGACGCGACCCCCGCGGCCCTGGACACCGCGGAGGACCTCAACCAGTTCCCGTTGCACCTGGTCGCCCTGGGCACCCGCCTCAATCAGCAGCAGCGCTCGTTCCTGGACCGCGCCGAATCCCTCACGGTCCCGCAGGACGGTGTGGAGGAGTTCTTCGACACCTACTTCCCCCGGTTGCACCAGAGCATGCACGTGATCGCGGGCGAGGACTCCCTGGTGCTGCCCCAGGTCGCGGATCCGCAGTTCGTGCTCACCATCCACCACGACGACCTCACCGAACGCGTGGAGTGGGAGTGGGAGTACCAGAAGGGTCGCGAACGGATCCGGCTGCCCTTCCGCCCCCTGGACCCTCTCGGGGACGAGCCCGTGGCCCGCGAGTCCCGGTGGGAGTCCTCCATGGTCCAGGCCGTGCACCGCCGGATCCCCGAGTTGGACTTCAAACGCAGTTCGTACGCGGCGCAGGACGCCCTGACCCTGTTGCGGGTTTGGTTGCCGCTGCTGCGCAAGATCCCCGACCTGCGCATCGTGGAGACCGGCGGGAGTCCCGCCTACCGCGAGGTCACCGAACCCACCGAGATCACGGTGTCCACCGCGCCCACCGAACACCACGACTGGTTCGGCCTGGGTGTCACCATCAGGGTCGGTGAGCACTACCTCCCGTTCTCCCAGATCTTTCAAGCGCTCGACCGCGGCCAGGAGGTGATGCTGCTGCCGGACGGTTCCTACTTCTCCCTGGACCGCCCCGAGTTCACGCGGCTGCGCACGCTCATCGCCGAGGCCCGCACTCTGCAGGAGGACAAGGACGCGCCGCTCGCGTTGAACCGCTACCAGGCGAGCCTGTGGGAGCAGTTTGAAGACCTCGCCACGGACACCCGCCAGGCCGAGCAGTGGCGCGAGGGCGTGCGCGCACTGACCCACCTGCACGAGATCCCCTCTCCCCCGGTCCCCGAGGCCCTACAGGCCAACCTGCGCCCCTACCAGTACGAGGGCTTCCGGTGGCTGAGCTTCCTGTGGGACCACGGACTGGGCGGGATCCTCGCGGACGACATGGGCCTGGGCAAGACCGTGCAGACCATTGCCGCGATCCTGCGCGCCACGGACCGGGACCCGCAGCTGCCACCCCACCTGGTGATCGCACCCACCTCCGTGGTGGCCAACTGGTCCGCCGAGCTGCGCCGCTTCGCGCCCTCCTTGGACATCACCGTGCTCACCCACACCAAGGACTCCGTGGCCGACGCCGCCGCGCATTCCCATGTGGTGCTCACGTCCTATGCCCTGCTGCGTCTGGACGCGGAGGCCTACCGTTCGGTCGAGTGGACCGGGGTGATCATGGACGAGGCCCAGTTCGTCAAGAACCCCCGGACCAAGGCCTACCGCGCCGTGAAGAACCTGCGGGCACGCACGTGTCTCGCGATCACCGGCACCCCCATGGAGAACAGTCTTTCCGAACTGTGGTCGTTGCTCTCGCTCACCGCCCCCGGGCTGTTCCCGTCCAAGAAACGTTTCACCGAGTACTACCAGCGTCCCATCGAACGCGCCATGGACTCGGATGCCCTGGCCCGGCTGCGGGCCCGGATGCGCCCGTTCATGCTGCGCCGCACCAAGTCGGACGTGGACCTGCAGCTGCCACCCAAGCTCGAGCACGTCCTGCCCGTGGGGTTGAACCCCGAACACCGCAGTGCGTACGACCGCCGGCTGCAGCGTGAGCGCGCCAAGATCCTGGGCCTGCTGCGCAACTTCGACAAGAACCGGTTCACCATCTTCCAGTCGCTGACCACCCTGCGGATGTTGGCGCTGGACCCCGTCCTGGTGGACCCGGAGTCCAAGGCGCCATCCTCAAAGCTGGACGTCCTCTTCGACCAGCTGCCCCAGCTCGTCCAGGAGGGCCACCGCCCGCTCGTGTTCAGCCAGTTCACGAGTTTCCTCAAGATCGTGGCCCAGCGCCTCGACGACGCCGGGATCGCCTACAGCTACCTCGACGGCAGCACGCGGGACCGCGCGGGGGCGCTCGAGAAGTTCCGCAGCGGCCGCGCCCCCGTGTTCCTGGTGAGCCTCAAGGCCGGCGGTTTCGGCATCAACCTCACCGAGGCCGACTACTGCTACCTCCTGGACCCGTGGTGGAATCCCGCGGCGGAGAACCAGGCCGTGGACCGCACCCACCGGATCGGGCAGACCAAGAAGGTCATGGTCTACCGCATGGTCGCGCAGGGCACAATCGAGGAGAAGGTCATGGACCTCAAGGCCCGCAAGGCGGACCTGTTCGGGGCCGTGCTCGACGATGAACGGTTCTTCTCCGCCACGCTCGACGCCGAGGACATCCGCGCGCTGGTTGGTGTCTGAGCGAACCCCGGGGTCCGTTGAGTACCCTGCACGGTCCCGATCACGCCGACGGTCGAGCTCGGGCGCACGCGGGAACACCGCGCGGGGTCCTTTCCGTGGAAGTCACACTTCCCCCGACCTGTCGACCCGGCACGGTCAGCGGGTTAGCGTGAGCACAGATCGCGCTGGCCCCGGCGCACCCGCACCGCGTGCGCGGACCCCTGACCCGATCCGTGGGTGTTGCGTGATCACGGTGTTGGGAGGCACTCGAGCATGTCACACAGCAGGACGCCGCACGGCCACGGTCCGAGCACCGAGGTGGCACTGCGGCGCGCCGGGATCGGTGTTGTGCTGGCCCGGGTTGCCTCCCCCGTCCCCGATCCGCCGGCCTGTCCATGGTCCCGGCTGGAGTCCGTCCTCACCAGGGCCATCGCCGGGATGCTCTGGAACGACTTCCTCATGGTCGAGTACGACTCACCGGAGGGCACCCCGGACGTTCCCGCCGCGTGGGTGCGCACGGGACCCCGCGGGGTGCAGTGCGCCCTGCAGCGCGTCGCGGGCCGTTCCGCGGCCGCCACCCACGGACCCGCCGAGTTCACCGGGCCGTGGTGTCCCGCGGAGCGGCTGAGGTCGTGGGGGTGGGACGATCCCACCGTCCCTGGACGGCCGTGGACGTGCGGACCGTGCCTGCCGCGGGCGGCCGCGCGCAGCGTCCTCGCCGGCATGCGCAGTCACCGGGCGTGCGGGGACCCGTACGAGTTCCACTGGGGCGTGGGGTCGCTCCCCGCCCCGGAGATCACCGCGAGCCGCCTGCTCGCGCTACCCTCAGCAACTACGAGTTCTCCGACGCCGTGGGCGCCTACGTGGTCGCCGCCCTCGTGAGTCTCGTGCTGGGCGCGACCGGGCTGTTCGGCAAACTCCTGGCCGCCGTACCCAAACCCATCACCGCGGGGGTGCTCACCGGGGGTCCTGTTGCCGTTCGCGATGCGGGTGGCTCCGGCCGTCGCCTAGCGTCCCGGCGCGCTGAGCGGCCCACGGGCTGGATGGCTCCGCGGGCTGACTGGCTCCGCGGTCGATGGCGCGCAGAGCGTATTGCGGCGCAGACAGCGTTCGGCGCGGGTTCAGGTGCGAGCCAGGCGCGAGGCGGGATCCACGGCCGACGGCGCGCGGGGTGCTTCGGAGCCGCGAAACCACCGCCGGTGACCCGCGCGTAAAATACGGGTACATGCCCGAGCACCACAGCGCTTCCTCCACCGTTCCCGAGTCACCGGAACCCACTGCCGCCCAGATCCGCAGGTGGCGTCACTACCTCGCGGACGAACTCGCCGAGGCCGCCACGTACGAACACCTGGCCCGCCACAGCTCGGGCCGCCATGCCGAGATCTTGCAGAGCGTGGCCGAGGCGGAGGGCCGCCACGCCGAACACTGGCGTCGTCTGCTCGGACCCCACGCCGATCGTCCGGCGAGACCCGCCCTGCAAGCGCAACTGCTCATGTTCTTGGCCAAGCACGTGGGATCCGTCTTCGTCCTGGCGCTGCTGCAGCGCGCCGAGTCCCGCTCCCCGTACCGCGAGGACCCGGATGCCACGGACGCCATGGCGGCGGACGAGGCCGTCCACGAGGAGATCATCCGCGCGCTCGCAACCGATGGCCGCACGCGGTTGTCCGGCAACTTCCGGGCCGCCGTGTTCGGCGCCAACGACGGCCTGGTGTCCAACCTGGCCCTGGTGATGGGCGTGGGCGCCACGGGCACGTCCAGCTCCCTGGTGCTGTTCTCGGGCATCGCCGGACTGCTCGCGGGTGCCCTGTCCATGGGAGCGGGCGAATACGTCTCCGTGCGATCCCAGCGGGAACTGCTGGACGCCTCCCAACCCACCCAGGTGACCCTGCGCGTGGCGCCGGCGTTGGACCTGAACGCCAACGAGCTCACACTGATCTACCGGGCCCGGGGCATGAGCGAGAAGGCTGCAGAGCACCGGGCGGCCGAGCGACTCGGACACTTCGACTGCGACTGCGATCCATCGCTGTCGTTCCAAGACGAGAAGGCGCGTCGTGTGCTCAACACGGAACCGGGCGAGGAGCTTCCCGCCACGGACGACAACCAGGCCCTGGGCACCGATCTGGGGGCGGCGGCGTCGAGCTTCTGCTTCTTCGCGTCCGGGGCGATCATCCCGATCCTGCCCTACCTCTTCGGCCTGGGCGGCGGAGTGGCCATGGCCGTGGGAATGGCGCTCGTGGGCATCGCGTTGTTGATCACGGGCGGTTTCGTGGGGCTGCTCTCCGGCGCCTCCCCGTTCAGGCGGGGACTACGGCAGCTCGGGATTGGGTACGGGGCCGCGATCGCCACCTACCTTCTGGGGCTCGCATTCAACACGACGGTCTCGTGAGTACCGAACGACGACTGTTCTCCGTGGGCAGAAGTGTGATTTGTGCGACATAAAAGTGGTGCGTGTCCACAATCAGGAGGCATTACTTGTCCCCTCTACGGCCTACAAGTGCAGTGAGTATTGTTGAGATATTCGCTCATTAGCATTTGTTAACCTTCGCTCACTAGGCGAAAAACCCTGTTATTGCAGGTCAGAGCGGCTTTAAGGGGTCAATTTCCGGCTGATTTACACGCATAAATCGGTGGGCCGATTGGCGCGAACCACACTTCATGAAATTTCACCGGCTCCGAGTCATCTGAGAAATTCCGATATTCTGGGGGCGTGGTTCTACGAACCACCGCAACGGGAGACTTCGCACAGGGAAATCGCCACACATGCACTGGGGGGTGCTCTGTGGTTGATGCTGTGCGTCGGTAGCCGCTCAGCCCACGGCTTGATCCCGTTGAGGCGTTATCGCCTGCCGGTGGCTGCGGGTTCTCTCACAGAGGCGCACCTCTCCCCGCGCCGGACGGGCTCCTACCGTCCGCTCCCGCGGCCACCGGTCGTTAACGCCCCTTCCGAGATCCGGACCATCCCGCGCGCTGTGTAGCCCGGGGCGATAAGATCGTCTGCGGTCCCCGGACGGATGACATCCCGTGCTCCGGGGCCGCTCCGTTCCCCGTTCCGCGATCCCAGGAGTATCCCCTCATGTCGGCCCAGCAGCCCACGTCCGATGAACACGTCCTGACCGTCCACTGCCCCGAGGCCTACGGTCTCGTGAGCGCCGTGGCGTCGAACCTCACGGAGCAGGGTTGCGACATCTTCGACGTCAAGCATTTCTCGGACCGGCACAACGACGAATTCTTCATCCGCTGCCACACCATGAACGAACCGGGCACCGTGACCACTGAGTCCCTGATCGAGGGGTTCCGCCCGGTGGCCGAGAAGCACGACATGCGCTTCCGTCTGGTGGACGCCCGGCACAAAACCCGTGTGCTCGTCATGGTCTCCAAGATCTCGCACTGCCTCGTGAACCTGCTCCACCGAGCGCGCGTGGGCTCACTGCCCATCGAGATCGTGGGTGTGGTGTCCAATCACACGGACCTGCAACCCCTCGTGGACTTCTACGGTGTGCCGTTCCACCACGTGCCCGTCACCCGGCACACCAAGCCGCAGGCCGAGGCGCAACTGCTCGAGATCGCCGCGTCCTACGACACCGAACTCGTGGTGCTGGCCCGCTACATGCAGATCCTCTCGGACGAGCTCACACAACAGCTCGCGGGTCGGTGCATCAACATCCACCACTCGTTCCTGCCCTCCTTCAAGGGCGCCAAGCCGTACCACCAGGCCTACGAGCGCGGGGTCAAGATGGTCGGGGCCACCGCCCACTATGTCACCCCGGACCTGGACGAGGGTCCGATCATCGCGCAGCGCGTGATCCCGGTGGATCACGCGCACACCCCGGAGGACCTCGTGGCGGTGGGTTCCGAGGCGGAGACCCAGGCCCTGTCCCGCGCCGTGAAGTGGCACGCGGAGGGTCGCGTGGTGATCTCCGGCAATCGGACCATCGTCCTGACCTGAGTCCTGACCCGAGTCACGGTCCTCATCGCGCGCCCGCATCCCGTCCGGCCGGCGCTCGACTCTCACCACGACGAACCGCGCCGCTGTCCCTCACCGGCTGACGCTCGCGTCCGAACGGCACCACGACGAACGACGCCGCTCCTCCACCGAGGTGGGCGAGCGGCGTCGTCGTGGATGCACCGGCGGCGAAGCGCCGGGAGGGGCTTACTTGCCCTCGAAGATCTCCCGCATGAGCTGCGCGGTCTCCGACGGGGTCTTGCCCACCTTCACACCGGCGGCCTCGAGGGCCTCCTTCTTGGCTTGGGCCGTGCCCGAGGAACCAGAGACGATGGCGCCGGCGTGGCCCATGGTCTTGCCCTCGGGAGCGGTGAAGCCCGCGACGTAGCCCACCACGGGCTTGGTCACGTTCGCCTTGATGAACTCCGCGGCGCGCTCCTCGGCGTCGCCGCCGATCTCACCGATCATCACGATGGCCTCGGTCTCGGGGTCCGCCTCGAAGGCCTCGAGGGCGTCGATGTGCGTGGTGCCGATGACCGGGTCACCGCCAATGCCGATGGCCGTGGTGAAGCCCAGGTCCCGCAGTTCGTACATCATTTGGTAGGTCAGCGTGCCGGACTTGGAGACCAGGCCCAGCTTGCCCTTGCCCGTGATGTTCGCGGGGGTGATCCCCAGCAGCGACTCCTCGGGGGAGATGATGCCCGGGCAATTGGGGCCGATGATCCGGGTCTTTGGCTTGCCGTCCGCGCCGGTGTTCGCCTTGGCGTGCGCCCAGAACTCGGCGGAGTCCTGCACGGGGATGCCCTCTGTGATGACCACCACGAGCGGGATCTCGGCGTCGATGGCCTCGATCACGGCGTCCTTACAGAAGGCCGGCGGTACGAACACGATCGACGCGTTCGCCCCGGTCTCCTGCACGGCCTCGCTCACGCTGCCGAACACGGGCAGTTCGACGGCGTTGCCGTCCTTGTCCTGGTGGTTCACCGTGGTGCCCGCCTTACGGGCGTTGACACCGCCGAGCACGTTCGTGCCGGCAGCGAGCATGCGCGCGGTGTGCTTGGTGCCCTCGCCGCCGGTGATGCCCTGAACGATGACCTTGGAGTCCTTGTTCAAAAAGATCGACATGTCTTCTTCCTGATAGCTGTTCGCGTGGGCGATTACTTGGCGGAGTGGGCCAGCTCGGCCGCCTTGTCGGCGCCGGAGTCCATGGTGTCCGCGGAGGTGACCAGCGGGTGGTTGGCCTCGCGCAGGATCTGGCGGCCCTCCTCCACGTTGTTGCCGTCCAGACGCACCACGATGGGCTTGGTGGCGGAGTCACCGAGGATGTCCAGCGCCTTCACGATGCCGTTGGCAACGGCGTCGCACGCGGTGATGCCACCGAAGACGTTGACGAACACGGACTTGACCTGCGGGTCATTGAGGATCACGTCCAGACCGGCGGCCATGACCTCGGCGGACGCGCCGCCTCCGATGTCCAGGAAGTTGGCGGGCTTCACGTTGCCGTGCTTCTCACCGGCGTAGGCCACGACGTCCAGGGTGGACATCACGAGACCGGCACCGTTGCCGATGATGCCCACCTCGCCGTCGAGTTTGACGTAGTTGAGGTCGTTCTCCTTGGCCTTCTCCTCGAGGGGGTCCGCGGAGGACTTGTCCGCGAGCGCCGCGTGGTCCTCGTGGCGGAACTCGGCGTTGTCGTCCAGGGAGACCTTGCCGTCCAGGGCGAGGATCTCGCCGTCGCCGGTCTTGACCAGCGGGTTGACCTCCACCAGGGTGGCGTCCTCCTTGGTGTAGACCTCACCGAGCTTGACGAGCACGGGGACGACCTTCTCGGCGGTCTCGGCGTCGAACTTGGCCTGCTCCACGATCTCGCGGGCCTTGGCCTCGGTGATGCCCTCCGCGGGGTTGACGTCCACGCGGGCCAGGGCGTCCGGGCGCTCCACGGCGAGCTGCTCGATCTCCATGCCCCCCTCGACCGAGCACATGGCCAGGTAGGAGCGGTTGGCGCGGTCCAACAGGACGGAGAAGTAGTATTCCTCGGCGATGTCCGCGCCCTGCGCGATCATCACGCGGTGCACGGTGTGGCCCTTGATGTCCATTCCCAGAATCTGCTGGGCGTACTCGTAGGCCTCGTCGGCGGACTTCGCGACCTTCACACCGCCGGCCTTGCCGCGGCCGCCCACCTTGACCTGTGCCTTGACGACGGTGACCCCGCCGATCTTCTCTGCTGCTGCCTTGGCTTCTTCTGGGGTAGTGGCGACGATGCCGGCCAGCACGGGAACGCCGTGCTTCTCGAACAGGTCGCGTGCCTGGTACTCAAACAGGTCCACGGATAAGTGTCCTTCTGCGTCGAGGTGTGTCGTTCCGCACCGGGAACCCCCGGTTGGAGCGACCTGATGTGGGGGGATGCAGCGCAGCACTGCGCTCACAGAGCCCTCACGAGCATTTTAGGCCATGGGCCCTTGATTCGCGTCACACCCGGCCCCCGCGGACACCGCGGGACCGGGCCCGGGATTCCCGCCCGCACGGCAGCGGCTGGTTGACTGGGGGCATGCGACGCATCGGACTGCCGGAGATCTGGGACGCCCGCGAGGCGGACCCGGGGTTCATGGCCTCGTTGGCCACTTTCTCGTTCGTGGCACTCGGGCTGGAGTTGGTGGTCAGCGGGACGATCCTGACCCTCACGGGTTCGGTATCCACCTTCTATCCCCTGGGCTGGCAGGTCGTGGAATGGGTGGGTCTCGGGGCACTGTGGGTGCTGCTCGCGCGCGCCCTGGTGGCCTGGTCCCGGCGCCGCGGGGTCGATCCGTGGCCGAGCGAGGAAGCGGGCGCGGGGCGCGACGACGCCGCCGCGGGCCGAGTCGGCGTCGACGGCGGGGTGGACCACCGCCGCTGGCGGGAGATCCTGTTGTGCTTCGTCCTGGCCGTGGTGCTCGCGATCGTGCTGCCCGCATTGATCGGGGCGCCGTGGGGTCTGGCCCCGCTGGACCGCTACCTGCAACTGTTCCACGTGTACGGGCCCCTCGGGTGGCTGGCGATGGTCGCGTGGGTCTGCTACCTGGTGGGCCGCAGTTTCCTAGTCGCGGGCCTGCTGGCGTACTCGCACCGTGCCATCCGGGAGGTCCTCACGTTCCAGGGGTCCCGGTGGGTCCCGTGGGGCGGTCTCGTGGCGGGCCTCACGATGGGGGCCGTGGCCTTCCTCGCCGGCGGCCAGGCGGCCGCCGTGACCACCCTGTTGAGCTGCGTGCTGCTGGGCGTGATCCACGTCCGCTCCGGCGAGTCCCTGCGCGTGACCACGCTGTTCACCGTGCTCGTGTTGATCTTCGTCTGAGCGATCACCGCCTCTACTGTCTCCATGCCGGGAGCAACCCTGATCGGTTGCGCTCCGATCCCGCCGGGCCACCCGAACGGTTCGAGCATCCGGGTGCGTCTCAGCACACCGGGCTGCACCGGGCCGCCAGATGGGTTCGCCAGGCAGGTTCGAGCCACCCGGTGCGTTTCGGCGCACCGGACGACACCGCGCGCGGCGGGGCCGCGGCGTCGTACCCCTTACGAGACCTTGGTCATGGGCGCGTAACGCAACAGGAGCCGCTTCTCCTCCGCACCGAAGCGCACCTTGGCGACCGTCTTGTCCCCGGAGCCCTCCATGGCGACCACGGAACCGCGGCCGAACGCCTTGTGCTCCACCGTGTCTCCCACGCTGAGAGAAGGAATCTCCCGCTGGGGCTGCACGCGCCCGGCGGAGGCCGGTGAGAGCCTGCGGAAACTTGCCCCGGATCCGGCGCCCGCACCCCACGAGGAACCGCGCAACGGATCGCGGGCCTGGAATCCGGCGTGCACGGGCGAACCCCATCCGCCCGCGGCGCTGGCGCCCTCGCGCTTCCACTCGATCAACCGCGAAGGGATCTCGTCCAGGAACGGGCTCGCGGGATTGAATTGGGACTGCCCCCACATGGAGCGGGACTCGGCGCGCGTGAGGTACAGCCGTTTGCGCGCCCGGGTGATCCCCACGTACGCGAGGCGGCGTTCCTCCTCCATGCTCGAGGCGTCGGCGAAGCTGCGCTGGTGCGGGAAGATCCCGTGCTCCATGCCCGTGAGGAACACGACCGGGAACTCGAGCCCCTTGGCGGTGTGCAGGGTCATGAGCGTCACGACCCCCTGGGAACGCGCTTGCGCGACCTGCTCCGCGATCTGCTGGGCACTCGCGCCGCCCTCGGGTTCGGGCTGGGTGGGGATCTGGTCCGCGTCCGCCACGAGGGCCACGTGTTCCAGGAACTCCCCGAGGCCCGCGTCCGGGTGGTCCTTCTCGAACTCGCGCACCACGGCCACGAGCTCCGCGAGGTTCTCCACACGGGACTCGTCCTGCGGGTCGGTGGACGTGCGCAGGGCCTCGAGGTACCCGGACTGTTCGAGTACAGCCTCGAGAACCGCGGTCACCGAGGCGCCCTGAGCGAGTTCCGCGAGATCGTCCATGAGCTGGGAGAACTTCTTGATGGCGTTCGCCGAGCGAGTGGCCAGGGCGGGTGCCTCGTCCAAGCGGTGCATGGCCTCGGAGAAGGAGATGCCTTCGCGGTCGGCGAGCGCCGCGATCGAGCCCTGGGCGCGGTCCCCGATCCCTCGCTTGGGCTCGTTGATGATGCGCCGCACGGTGATGTCGTCCGCGGGGTTCGCGATCGCGCGCAGGTAGGATATGGCGTCCTTGATCTCCTTGCGCTCGTAGAAGCGGGTCCCGCCCACCACCTTGTAGGGCAGTCCTACGCGCATCAGGATCTCCTCGAGGGAGCGCGATTGTGCGTTGGTGCGGTAGAACACGGCGACGTCGCCGGGGCGGATCCCGTGCTCGTCCTGCAGCGTGTCGATCTCCTCCGCGATGAAGCGAGCCTCTTCGTGTTCGTTCTCAGCGGCGTACCCGATGATGGGGGCGCCATCGCCTTCCGCGGTCCACAGTTTCTTGTCCCGGCGGTCCGCGTTCTGGGAGATCACGGAGTTGGCCGCGGAGAGGATGTTCTGCGTGGAGCGGTAGTTCTGTTCCAGCAGGATGGTGCGCGCGGAGGGAAAGTCCCGCTCGAAGTCCGTGATGTTGCGGATGTCCGCGCCGCGGAACGCGTAGATGGACTGGTCCGAGTCCCCCACCACCGTGAGTTCGGCCGGCGGGATCCCGGAGTCATCCGGGTGGTTCTCGGAACCGCCTCCCACGAGTTCCCGCACGAGCGCGTACTGGGCGTGGTTGGTGTCCTGGTACTCGTCCACGAGCACGTGCCGGAAGCGGCGTCGGTAGTACTCGAGCACCTGAGGGAACGCGCGGAACATGTGCACGGTCTCGCCGATGAGGTCGTCGAAGTCCATGGCGTTGGCCGCGCGCAACCGCTGGGTGTAGCCCCGGTAGACCTGGGCCACGGCGGACTCGAACGGGTCCGAGGAACTCGCGCGGGCCAGGTAGGTCTCGTCGTCCACGAGCTCGTTCTTGAGGGCGGAGATCTTGTGCTGGATGGCCTTGGGCGCGAACCGCTTGGGGTCCAACTCATGCTGTTTGGCCACCTGGGTGATCAACCGCAGGGAGTCCGCGGAGTCGTAGATGGAGAAGTTGGTGGACAGCCCCAGGGTCTTGGCCTCGCGGCGTAGGATCCGCACGCACAGCGAGTGGAACGTGGAGATCCACATGGAGCGCGCGGACTCCCCCACGAGATCCACGATCCGCTCCCGCATCTCCGCGGCGGCCTTGTTCGTGAACGTGATCGCGAGGATCTCCCCCCGGCGGGCGCGGCCCGTGGCCAGCAAGTAGGCGATCCGGTGCGTGAGGACCCTGGTCTTGCCGGAACCGGCACCGGCCACGATGAGTAGCGGGGAACCCGCGTGCTCCACGGCGGCGCGTTGGGGGTCGTTCAGTCCCTCCACGAGTTGAGCCCAGGATGCCGGGGTGGGCTGGGAGAACTCGTCCGAGTCGGGCGCGTTCGCCGAGCGCACCGAGGCCGCGGACAGGAGGGGATTGTCAGAGAGGAAGTCCATGGTGGCACCAGTTTAGCCAGCGGTGGGGACGCCCTCACCGGCCCGTGGGCAACCCCGGATCACACGTAGCGCGGTTCCAACAGGTGGCGCCCGTTGGCGTCCTCGACCCACAGGTGCGAATCCGCGACGGTGACCCGCGCCGGGGCCTGCAGCACGACGTCTTCGTCGAGGTCGTCCCCGTCCTGGTCGGGCCCGCCGTAAATGGTGAAGACCTCCCCCGCGGAGGGGTCCAAATGGCGGATGGCGTCGTTGCCGGTGTCAGCGACCACCACGGAACCGTCGTAGAGGATCTGCAGGTCCTCGGGGCGGGCGAGCTTGGCGTCCGCCGCGGGGCCGTCCTGGTACCCGGCACCGTGGCGGCCGATGACCGTGACCACGTGGGGATCGCCGTCGGGCCGGTCCGTATCGATCGCAATGTAGCGCAGCGCGGAGGAATCCTTGTCCACGAGCCACAACTTGCCGTCACCGGCCTCGGTGATCGAGACCGTGGCCGCGAACTTGGCCTGAGCGATCTTCCCGTCCCGGCGGCCGGGCTCACCCGTGCCGCCGTACTCCTGGAGGGCGTCGGTGTACGGGTCCCAGCGGAACAACTGGTTCTTGTCCGGAACGGCGGCGATCACGGCGGAGAGCTTGTGGGACCACACGATGTCCGCGATCCGCGCGCCCTCCAGGACGGAGCAGTTGATCCTGCGCCGGACCGTGGTGTGATCGGCCTCGTACAGGGTGAGCTCCGTGCCGTCACCCGCGCTCATGAGCAGTCCGTCCGGCAGGCCGATGGAGAGTTCCATGACCATCACCACCCTTCCGCAGTGCCCGCGGGGCACCTGTTCACCACCTCGTCATCGAGCGTGGTACCCGTAGTCATTCACAGTACAACCCGGGGGATAATGGGGCCATGGGTATGACCAGAGCGCAGAAGGCCAGGAAGTACGGGGAGAACGCGGGCTCCGCGAAGGCGGGGTCCTCGCCCGCTCGTGCACCCCGAGTGCGCCCCGCGAGCGTCCACGAGATGCGCCCCGGTGAGCTCGCCGCGGAACCCACCAAGGCGTCGTCGGCCGGGATCCTGGTGGGCGTCGCGTTCTTCGTGGGTGCCGCGCTGTGGCTCTACTACCACCTGCTCGTGCTGCAGGGCGTCTCCGGAAACCTTGCCGGCGGCGTCACCGCGCCCGAACTCATGGCCGGCGGTTTCTCCCAGGGCCACCTCGCGGACTTCGCCCGCGGCCTGGGCGCGGACGGCCGCACCGAGTACGAGGGCGTGCACGCGACCACGGGGCTCTTCACTCCCCTTCTCATGTGCCTGGGCTGGCTGCTGTTCACCGGGCTCAACACCCCGCAGCGCGCCCGCAAATGGGTGTACTGGGCGGTCATCCTGGTCTACGCGGTGGTCTTCCTGGTGGGCAACACCGTGCTCGACGCCGCCGTGGCCGACCCCGCGGACGCGTCCGCCGTGGCACTCGCCTCGGGGCTCGTGATCGCGCGGTGGGTGTTGTTCGCTCTGCTCGTGCTGATCGCCGTGATCGTGGCGGTATCCGTGACGCGCCGCAAACTCGACGACTTCTCCGAGGGCAAGCTGCCGGGCCAGCGCCCGCGCGCCTGAGCTCGGGGATACACCCCTCGCGCTTCCCCACGCCGCGATTCAACTGAGCTGACGCAGGTCTCAGGGCCACGGGCTGCTTTTACTCCACTCATGCATCCCCGTTGATGTGCGGGGTCGGCCATTCTCACCGGGCGGGCGGGTTTCGCTGGGCGGGTCGGCCGGTTGTGGGAATGCACTGCGGGAATGACGACGTCCCGCCCGATATCAGGCGGGACGTCCTCGGTGCCCCCGATTGGATTCGAACCAACGACACCGGCTTTAGGAGAGCCGTGCTCTATCCCCTGAGCTACGGGGGCAACACTGCACCACTGTATCGGCGGCGCGTTCCCCCCGCGAGTTGAGAGCACATTGGAACAGCGCACAATGGAGCCATGACCGTCTACATCGATCCACCCCGATGGCCCGCGCACGGCACGGTGTTCTCGCACCTGATCTCCGACACCTCCCTGGCCGAGCTGCACGAGTTCGCCCGCGCCCTGGGGGTCTCGGAACGTGCCTTCGACCGCGACCACTACGACGTCCCCGCGCACCGCCACGCTGACGCTGTGGCCGCGGGTGCCCTCGCTGTAGACGGCAAGAAACTCGTCCGTGTCCTGATCCACAGTGGCCTGCGGGTCCCCGCACGACGCCGCCCGGCCAAGCTCGCGGTGACCCTCACGCGCCGCTGGGCGCACCACTTCCCCGAGCATCCCGACCTGGGTGCCAAGCTGCTGACCCGCTGGAGTGAACCGCACCGCGTTTACCACGGTCCTTCGCATCTGCTGAACGTGCTGGAAGGCATTGACCGGCTCACCCACGGCGCCCCGAGCGCGGAGCTCGTGCTCGCCGCGTGGTTCCACGATGCCGTGTATGACGGGCAAGCAGGTCAGGACGAACGGGACTCGGCCGAGCTGGCCCGGCAACGACTGTCAGGCCCGGAGTGGCCCGCGGCCATCGGGCGCCGCGTGGCGGAGCTCGTGCTCGTGACCGTGGACCACCGCCCGGATCCGAGCGACGTGGACGCCTGTCGACTCGTGGACGCGGACCTGTCCGTGCTGGGCGGCAGCGAGAACGAGTACGAGCGGTATCGGACCACGGTGCGCCGCGAGTACGCCCACGTCCCGGATGAGCAGTTCAGGGCGGGCCGCGCCGAGATCCTGCGCGGACTCTTGGAAAAAGACACGTTGTTCCACGATCCTCGTGCGGTGACGTTGTGGGAGGCCCGCGCCCGGGAGAACCTGGAACGGGAGATCACGCAGCTGATCACGGCCTGAGCCGACCTTCGAGGTCGATTGGAAGTAACGGGGACGGAGAGAACTCACCGCCGCGTGGAGCTCGGGGCCGGGCTGGACGGCCACGCGGACCCGTACGAATACCCAGCGACGTCGACCCGGCTCTCCGGTGGGTGGGTCTGCGACGAGGGCCGACAGCGGCGTGCCGGGTCCCCGGTGGGACGGGCTCAGCTGCGGCGATCGGCGACGTCGTCGCCCGGCGCTGCGGGCGAGGTGGGCTGGGCTGCCCGGGCGGCCGCGCGGCGTCGCCGGAAGACGACCGTGGCGACCACGAGGCCGATGATGATCCCCACGCCACCGAAAACCGACAACCACATGGCGGCGTGACCCACGAACGCGGCCACTATGAACCCCACGACGATCCCCGGGATGGCACCGGCAACCATGCCCACGGCGTAGTAGGTGAATTCCTGGTCCTGCGGGGTGCGTGCGGCGGTGGAGAGATCGGAGGGCATGGCGTCCATTCTACGGGCCGGGGCTGCGCGATCGCTGGGGCCGATCCGCGATCGACGCCTGCACGACGGGGATCGGGTGCTAGGAGGGCTGAGTGATCACCGCTGCCGGTCCACGTCCGGGTTCCGGGCACGAAAAAACGTACGGACCCTGCGGTCAACAGGGTCCGTACGTTCTCTATCGCTCTCATCGGGATCGGGTACACAACCGGTCCCGACTCGACACGAGGTGTGGCGCCGCGCGGATCAGCGCTGTGCCGAACTCGATCCGGTTCAGCCGACGCGGATGAACTCGGGGCCGGAGCCCACGTAGGCGCTGGTCTTCACGGTCTGGTTACCGTTCCAACCGCCGTGGATGGCCTGGCCGTTACCGGCGTAGATGGCCACGTGAGCCATGCCGGAACCGCCGTTGGCGTAGTAGGCGATGTCACCGGCGCGGGCCTGGTCCGCGGAGACCTGGGTGCCCAGCGACTTGTAGCTGGCCGGCCAGCCGTGGTGGTTGATGCCCACGGCCTTGAGGGAGTTGGTCACCAGCATGGTGCAGTCCTGGGCCACACCGAGCTGAGCCTCGGCGGCACCCAGGATGGCCTGGCCCTTCGCGGAGCCGGACACGGAGGAGGCCTTGGCGGCGGGAGCAGCCTGAGCCTTCGCCTGGGTGTTGGACTGCGTGGTCACCTGGGTGGCGGCGGGAGCAGCCTCGGCCTTTGCCTGGGTGTTGGACTGCGTGGTCACCTGGGTGGCGGCCTGAGCCGTGGGGGCAGCCTGCGCCTTCGGGGCGGCCGGGGCCTGCGAAGCCTTGTAGGACGCAGGCTGGGCGGCAGCGGCACCCTGGGCGGGGGCGTAGTTCGGGATCACCGGGGAAGCCACAGCGGCGCGCTGCTCGGCGGCGGCCTCCTTGGCAACGGTCTGAGCGGTGGCGGGAGCGGCGTGGCGGCCCTGGGCCACCGGAGCCTGCTCGGCGACCGAGGTGACGTTCTCGGAAGCGGTCACGACGGTGGGGGCTGCAGCCGGAACGGCGGGAGCCTGCAGCGGGGTCACGTCGGCCACGGGAGCGGCCTGGACCACGGAGGGCTGAGCGGGAGCCTGAGCGGCGGGCTGCGCCTTCTCGGTCTTCGCGACCTTCTGCTCCTTGGCAGCGTTCTCCTGGGCCTTGTCGGCCTTGGCGGCGGGCTCCGCGGAGACAGTGTTCTCGGAGGCGGGAGCCTCAGACACAGCGGCGGCGGGGGCCTGCTCGGAGGCATTCTGCGTGGCCTGCACGGACACGGTGGTCGCGAGGGCCAGACCTGAGAAGGCCGCGACGGCGGCGACGGTGCGGGCCTTACCCGCGAAGATGCCCTTGGCGGCGTGAGGAGCGGTTTCGTTCGACATTCGTGTGGTTTCCTAACACATTCGTGTCCACCCAGGGCACGGAGGTGTGCGGTGACCGGCACATCCGTCAGGACGCAGCAGCGGTGCACGGATTTGGGCGGGAGATTACTTTCGATTTTCAGGTGGTTCCGGCGCGGTGTGCCGACCGAGGTCCGGGGACCCGGCCAGGACACCCGGCCGCAATGTGGCTCGGTGTGGACCGCGCATCATGCTCGGGCGCGGTGTCACCGGGTCACCGGAAGGTGTAGTAACCGTCCAGCTGCATGGCATTCACGGAGTGAACCTGAGTGCCCTGCGAGGGATTGAGAGCGGAGATCATCTGGCCGTTGCCGATGTAGATCCCCACGTGGGAGCCGCCGTTCTGGGAGACCAGATCGCCGGGCTGCGGGTTGGAGGTGGGGGTGCCAGCGGCGAACTGGGCCCAGGTGGTGCGGGGCAGGTTGATGCCGTTCTGGGCGTAGACCCACTGGGTGAAGCCGGAGCAGTCCCAGGCCTTGAAGCCAACGCCGCCCCAGACGTACGCGCCGCCGATGCCCTGGTAGGCGGTGCCCACCAGACCACCCGTGGAGTGGTTCGACTGGGTGCTCACGCTGGCGGCGGAGCCCACGGTGTTGGTGGTCTGCATGGTGTACGACGCGTTGTAGGCCTGCACCGAGGAGGTGGACGCCTGGTAGCCATAGGAAGCCGTGGAGCCCAGATCGACGAGACCGCTCGAGGCCTGCGCGGGGGCCGCGAGGCCGACCACGGCGGCACCAGCGACGACCGTACCGATAGTGGTGTTACGCACGAGGTGCGACTTCGTCTCGGCGCGGTGCCGGGCAGAGTTCTGCTTCATGAAAGACATATGTGTTCCTCCCTGCGCCTACGAGGTGAGCTGTCGGGTTCGGATGGGAGACATCCGGCCGCACGCACCTAGGTGCCGTGCTGGCTTGACCCCAAGGACCCGTCTGATTGCAACGAGTCCGGAAGTGGTTCCCCCGCTTCTGCCATGCGGATGTTCTGTGTACGGGTCCCGGAGCGCATGGCAGAACTCGGCGAACGCTCGGGAGTGGCGATCCGACCAGTGATCGGCACGGGCATGACTGTACAGGATGGATAACGAAAATGTCACGTTTTGATTACAGCCGGTCACGCATCGGGCATCGGTCGCTATGAATCACCGTGGATTACCACGACCGTCGATATCAATCGGCCGCCTCAGCACGCCCGCCCGCTCGAAAGCCCACACCACAGAAAAGGCCCCTGACCTGCGGTGATACAAGGCTCACCCAGTGAGCGAAGGTCGAAACCGCACCGATCACCCGTGATTGTCCACACAGTCGAAAGATCACGGTCAACTTCTCGAAGATCACGGCGCGTCGCGTTCCGACGTCACCGGAAGCAACCGCGGAGAGACGCAGCGGCGATCAAGCCTCGGCGGCGGCCACCCGAATGGCGCGCGCGGTGGCGGAGTCCAGGTCCAGGGACACTCCCGAATCGACCCGGGTCACCACGACCCGGTTCTCGTCCCCGGGGTTGATCTCGGCCGTGACCCTGGAGCCCGTGAGGATGCCCGCGGAGCTGAGCATCTCGATGAGTTCCTGATCCGCCTGCACCACTTCCGGCAGCAGCCGGACCACGTACTCCGTGGAGTCCTGGGCTCCGGCGACCTCGAGCAGGGTGAGGCCGTCGAAGACCTCGGCCGCGGCACCGGTGCCGTGGTGCTCGCCCCGCCCCGGGATGGGCGTGCCGTACGGGGAGTTCTCGGGATCCCCCAGGAGGTTCACGAGCCGCTGTTCCACGCGCTCACTCATCACGTGTTCCCAGCGGCAGGCCTCCTCGTGGACGTGCGCCATGTCCAGGCCCACCACGTCCGCGAGGAGTCGTTCGGCGAGCCGGTGCTTGCGCATCACGGACACAGCGGTGGTGCGCCCGGCCTCGGTGAGTTGCAGGGAGCGGTCCGGCGCGACCGAGAGCAGGCCGTCGCGCTCCATGCGGGAGACGGTCTGAGACACGGTGGGGCCGGAGTGGTGCAGGCGTTCCACGATGCGGGCTCGCATGGGGGTGATCCCCTCTTCCTCCAGCTCCAGCACCGTGCGCAAGTACATTTCGGTGGTGTCGATCAGATCGCCGCTCATGGTTCGTCCTCAGATTTCTGCGCACCACAGCGCGCGGGTCAACGACCCCCGGTGGGGGCTGCCGTTCAGCCTAGTCTGAATGATTCAGGATAATTATAGCCAGTGGGTGTCCTGGCGGCAGGCGTCTCGAACGCGCCATCGACTCCCCGGGCGGGCACAATGGGGGACACACCCGACCGCCCGCCAGAGGAGCCTTCGTGACCAGCATGCCCGTGATCCCCCCGTCCCTGTTGCCCGCGGATGGCCGTTTCGGCGCGGGCCCGTCCCGGGTGCGGGCCGAGCAGGTGGCCGCGCTCGAACGCGGTGGCAGCACACTGCTGGGTACGTCCCACCGCCAGGCCCCGGTCAAGAACCTGGTAGCGCAGGTGCAGGAGCGCCTCGCCGAGTTCTTCGCACTGCCCGAGGGGTACGAGATCGTGCTGGGTCTCGGTGGGTCCAGCACCTTCTGGGACAGCGCGGCCTTCAGCCTCGTGTCCCGGCGCGCCGAGCACCTCAGCTTCGGGGAGTTCGGCGCCAAGTTCGCGCACGTGACGGATCGCGCACCGTTCCTCGAACCCTCCGTGGTCATCGAGGCCCCGGCCGGTTCGCGCCCCGAGGGGCCTCGCGTGGCGCCCGGGGTGGACGTCTACGCGTGGCCCCAGAACGAGACCTCCACCGGCGTCGCCATGCCCGTACAGCGCGTTCACGCGGACAACGGCGCTCTGACGGTCATCGACGCGACGTCCGCCGCGGGTGGGATGGCGGTCGACCTCTCTGAGACCGATGTCTACTACTTCTCCCCGCAGAAGAACTTCGGCAGTGACGGCGGGATCTGGTTCGCCGCCTTCTCCCCCGCCGCGCTCGATCGGGTCGAGCGCATCGCCGCGTCCGGTCGCTGGATCCCGGACGTGCTGTCCCTTGCCACGGCCGTGGAGAACTCCCGCAAGCACCAGACCTACAACACCCCCGCACTCGCGGGGCTCGTGATGCTCAACGAGCAGGCGGGCTGGCTCAACGCGCAGGGCGGTCTGGACTGGGCATCCCGCCGCACGGCCGAGACCTCGGGGCTCGTCTACGACTGGGCGCAACGCAGCGACGTCGCCGCCCCGTTCGTCACGCTGGCCGAGCACCGCTCCCCCGTGGTGTGCACGGTGGACTTCGACGACGCGGTGGACGCCGCCCGGATCGCGGCCGTCCTGCGCGCGAACGGCGTGGTGGACGTGGAGCCGTACCGCAAGCTCGGGCGCAACCAGTTGCGGATCGCCACGTTCGTCTCCGTACCGTCGGAGGACGTCCGCGCCCTGTTGGAGTGCATCGACTGGGCCGTGGCGCACGGCCTGGACTGAGCGGACTCAGCCGCGCGGCGTCGTCCCCGGCGCCGCCATGGACGACGTCGCGAGCTGCGGTTCCCGGCGCAGTCGCCACGCGAAGCACGCGCCGATCAGCGCGCCCACGACCGCGGCGAGCACCGCCGCACCCATGCCCCACCGCGCCCCGAGCGTGTCGGTCAGCCACCCCACGGTGGGTGCGCCGATCGGCGTACCGCCCATGAAGATGGCCATGTAGAGACTCATCACGCGCCCGCGCATCGCGGGTGCGGTGGTCGTCTGGACATAGGCGTTGGCGGTGGTCATGATCGTGAGCGACGCGATGCCGCACGGGATCAGCCACAGCGCGAAAACCCACAGCGTGGGGGCGGTGGCCGCACCCAGGCACGTGATCGCGAAGGCCACGCAGCCTAAGAAGATGTAGCGCAACCGCGCCCGCGCGCGGCGGGCGGAGAGCAACGCCCCGGTCAGGGTGCCTACTGCCAGGATCGAGTTGAGGACGCCGAACTCCTCGGAGCCGCGCCCGAACACGGAACCACCCATGGCCGCGAGGAACACGGCGAAGTTCATCCCGAACGTGCCGATCATGAAGATCGTGCTCATGACCGCCACGAGGTCCGGGCGGTGGAGCACATATCCGATGCCCTCCCGGATCTGCCCGCGTGCCCGCCGCGCGCGTGGAGCGGGACGCAACTTGGCGGCGTCGATCAGCACGATCGCGCAGATCATCGCGGCGAACGTGAGGGTGTTGATCATGAAGACCCACCCCGTGCCCACGGCGGCGACCAGCACACCGGCGACCGCGGGACCGATCAACCGCGCCGAGTTGAACGATGTGGAATTCAGGGCCACTGCGTTGGACACGTGGGTGTCCGGGACCATCTCCGAGACGAACGTCTGCCGGACGGGGGCGTCGAACGTCGCGACGATCCCCAGGCCCAGCGCGAACGCGTACACGGTGGGCAACTGCGCGACGTCCAGGAGCAACAGGATGCCCAACCCCAGGGCCAGCAGCGCCATGACACCCTGCGTGATCACAAGGATCCGGCGCCGGTCGTAGCGGTCCGCGAGCACCCCCGCGTAGGGGGCGAGCAGCAATTGCGGAACGAACTGCAGGGCCATCACCACGCCCATGGCCGTGGCGTCGTGATCGGTCAGTTCATCGAACACGAGCCATGACTGGGCGGTGCGCTGCATCCACGTACCCACGTTGGACACGAGCGCGCCCGTGAACCACAGACGGTAGTTACGGATGCGCAGGGACCGGAACATCCCCGACTCCGGGACCGCCGGCGGCGGGGTCCCGGGGGCGGCGGCCGGTCTGCTGCCTACGATGCCGCGCCGTCCTCGGCGTCTTCCGATGCAGCGTACTCGTCCTCGGTGCGGGAGGTCTCCCCATCGGTGGAGGTCTCCTCGGCGGGTGCGGTGTCATCGTCACCGGCGTGCTCGGCGTCGGCGGAGTCCTGTCCGTCGCCCGGGTGCTCGCCCCCCTCCGCCGGGGAGTCGTGCTCGTCCTGCGCCTCCTGCTCCTGGAGCGCCTGCATCCGCTCCTCCCATGGCACCCAGTCCGGGGCCAGGAGGGAATCAGGACCCGCCACGAGGCCGGTCTCGCACACGGTCACGTGCTTGCTGCGCGGGGCCCGGGCCACGGTCGCGTACCACGCCCAGCCGGGGTAGCCAGCCAGGCGACAGTCGAAGAGGTGGGTCAGCAGCCGGTCCTCGTGCACGGTGACACCGAGGTGTTCCCCCACCGAGGACGCGTCCGTCACGGGGGCCAGCACAGCCTCCCGCGCGAGATCCACCGCGCCCGTAAGCACCGGGTCCTGCTTGGGTGTGCGTGTACGCCCCGCGGGTCGCTGCGGAGCGGTCTCCGCGGTGGTCTCAGACATCGAGCTCATCCGCCACGGTGCGCAGGATGGTCGCGATCTTCTTGCCGTGCGAGTGGTCCGGGTAGCGCCCCCGGCGCAGTCCGTTGGACATCCCGTCCAACAACCGGATGAGGTCCTCGGTGAGCACGGCCATCTCCTCGGGGGGCTTGCGCGTGTTGCGAGCCACGGACTGCGGCTTGCTCAGTAAGGTCGCGGACAGGGCCTGCGCACCGCGCTTGCCGTCCGCGATCCCGAAATCCATGCGGGTCCCGGGCTTGACCGTGGTGACCCCCTTGGGCAGGGCGGACGAATGCAGGAACACTTCCTGGCCGTCGTCGGTGGCCAGGAAGCCGAAACCCTTGTCTGCGTCGAACCACTTGACCTTGCCCGTGGGCACGCGGATCACCTCAGTCTCTCGTCGCCGTGTCTGCGCGGCCACCGGCGGGAACGCCAGCGGCTCGCGAAGTCAATAGTTTAGCCCCCTCATGATCGCCCCGGGCCCGGATTCAACCCACCGCGTAACCGGTCCTTGCTACCGTAAGGACCATGTCCGAACCCACCGTTCCCACCGCATCCGGCCGCACCTCCCCGAGCCCTCGCCGGGGCATGTCCCCCCTGCTCGTCGTCACACTGGTCCTCGCGTTCGTGTGCGTGCTGTCGCTGGTGGCGGTGCTCGTGGCGGCCGCCGGAGGGCACGTGATCTGGGGCGGGTTCACGGTCTTCCCCGCGATCTTCCTCCCCGTGACCTTCCTGCTGATGTGCGTGGAACTGTTGCGGGGCGCGCGACGGCGCTCGGCCCGCTGAGGCGCGCGCAGCGGCGTCGCCGTCCTTCCAGATAACGGACGGCCGGAGAACAGAATCCATTCAGGAAACTCGGAGATACTGACGGGCGTGAACACGAAAACACCCGAAGCGAAACTGCTCGTCGTCGACGACGAACCCAACATCCTGGAACTGCTGGCCACCTCCCTGCGATTCGCGGGCTTCGAAGTGGTCACCGCGGCGAACGGCCGGGACGCCCTGCTCAAGGCCGAGGCCGAGGACCCGGACCTCGCCGTGCTGGACGTCATGCTCCCGGACATCGACGGATTCTCCGTGACCCGCAAGCTGCGCGCCGCCGGACGCCACTTCCCCATCCTGTTCCTCACCGCCAAGGACGACACCGACGACAAGGTCGCCGGCCTGACCGTGGGCGGTGACGACTACGTCACAAAGCCGTTCAGTCTGGACGAGGTCGTCGCCCGCATCCGCGCCGTGTTGCGCCGCACCCAGCCGCTCGAGGAGGAGGACTCCCGGCTGCGCGTGGACGACCTGGTCCTGGACGACGACGCCCACGAGGTCTTCCGCGGCGGGCGCGAGATCGACCTGTCCCCCACCGAGTTCAAGCTGCTGCGCTACCTCATGCTCAACCCCAACCGGGTGCTGTCCAAGGCCCAGATCCTGGACCACGTGTGGGAGTACGACTTCAACGGGGACGCCTCCATCGTGGAGTCCTACATCTCCTATCTGCGCCGCAAGATCGACAACGACCCCGAGCAGCCGTCCCTGATCCACACCAAGCGCGGCGTGGGTTACCTCTTGCGCTCGGCGGACAAGCGCCACTGAACCGTTGAACGTCCTCACCCGCCGGTTCCGCTCCGCATCCCTGCGTTCCCAGCTGATGGCCCTCACGGGGCTGTTGCTGACCATCAGCATCTCGGTGACCACGCTCGTGGCCGTGTCCGTGCTGCGCGACTCGCTCGTGACCAGCATGGACCAGGAACTGCGCGGGTCCGTGAACACCGTGGCCCCGGTGCTCACGGGAGCGCTGCAGGGTGACGTGACCACACCGGTGCCCAATTCGGGGTACCTGCTGGATCAGAACGGCAACGTGGTGGCGAGCGCTCGCAGCGGTACCGGCACGTCCCCGGACAGCTCGAGTCCAGATCTGAGCGGGATGACCCTGGACTACGTCATGGCCCACGACGGCCAGGCGGAGACCGTGGGATCCGTGGGCGTCCCCGAGCGCAAGTGGCGGGTGGTGCCCACCAAACTCACGGCGTTCGACATGTCCGTGGTCGTGGCCGAACCCCTGGACCGCACCAACGCGATCATCTCCGGCGTGGGGTTGCTGACGTTCAGCTTCGGCCTGGCCACCCTGCTCGCGGCCATGACCGTGGGCTGGGTCATGGTCACCCGGGCGTTCCAACCGTTGCGGCAGGTCGAGGCCACGGCCGCCCGGATCGCGGAGGGGGACCTCTCCCAGCGCATGGAGGGTTACAACCCCCAGACCGAGATCGGACAGCTCTCGGGCTCGCTCAACGCGATGCTCGGCCACATCGAGGACGCGTTCGACGCCCGCACCCGCTCCGAGATCAAACTGCGGCGGTTCGTCGCGGACGCCTCCCACGAGCTGCGCACCCCCCTGGTGTCGATCCGCGGGTACTCGGAGTTGTACCGCCACGGCGCGCTGCAGACGCCCGAGGACGTGGGCAAGGCCATGGAACGCATCGAGTCCGAGTCCAAGCGGATGACCCAGCTCGTGGAGGACCTGCTGACCCTGGCCCGGTTGGACGAACGCCGGGTCGCCACCACTCGACCAGTGGACCTCTTGCACCTGGCGTACGACGCCGCGTCCGACGCCCACGCCACAGCACCGGACCGCACGGTGCGGGTCGTGGGGCTGCACGACTCCCAGCCCGAGGCCGCGTGGGTGCACGGGGACGAGTCCAAGCTGCGCCAGGTCGTGGCCAATCTGATCACCAACGCCCTGCGCTACACCCCCGCGGGATCGCCGCTCGAACTTGCGGTGGGTCTGGAGAGTGCCGTGGACGGCGGGTTCACCTCCGTACTGCAGGTGCGCGACCACGGGCCCGGTATCGACCGGGAGGACGCCGAGCGCGTCTTCGAACGCTTCTACCGCGCGGATTCCTCCCGCACCCGCGAGACCGGCGGCACGGGGCTGGGCCTGTCCATCGTGGCCGCGATCATCGCCCAGCACGACGGCGCGGTGAAACTCGAGGAGACCGACGGCGGCGGGGCGACCTTCACCGTGCGGATCCCCCACACGAAACCTGTGGACGAGGACTCCGAGGACGCCTGAGTCCCCATCCCCTCCCTCTCCGGGGCGTTGCGCGGCACGAGCTGCCTAGCGTGGATCGGGCCCGGCAACCCACCGGCCACCGCATCCGCTCCAGGGAGGAAACACCATGGCCCACTTCGTCGTGGACAGTGACACCATTGCCGCCAAGTCTCAGCAGGCCCACGGGCACATCGAACGGCTCAGCTCCGAGGTCAACGGCATGAGCGCCACGCTCGCCGATCTCCAGGCCTCGTGGACCGGCACCGCCTCGGCCAGCTTCCAGGAGGCCTTCCACTCCTGGCGCTCCGCGCAGGCCCAGATGGAACAGGCCGTGGCCCAGATCAACCAGGCGCTCGCGACCGCGGGCACCCAGTACGCCGAGACCGAGGCCGCGAACGCGCGGATGTTCGCCGGGTGAGCCCGGGCTCAGACCTCCGCCGTGACCTGGTGGTACCGCAGTAGCCATGGGCCCATGTCGTGGTGCTGGTCCTCGCGGACCCACACGGAACTGCGCCGGGTCACGACGGATGTCTCCTCGAGCCGGTAGCTCACGTGGTAGGCGTGCGCGCCCAGGGCCGTGACCCGCAGCTCCCGGGGCTCGCACCCTGCGGCTTCGACGATGCTCAGCACGGACTCGGGGGCTGCCGTGGCACCTCGCCGGTCCACGCACACCAGGTCGGGGTGCAGGGACTCCCCCGGTCCACCGGGAGCATTCCCGCGGCCGAGAACCGTGGCCTCACGCGAGGCCGCGTCCGAGATGAGATGCTCGGGGGTGCCGCCGGAATCCGGGGAGTCCGTGGACCCGGCGTGACCCGCCGGAAGGTCCTCCGAGGAGGCCCACGCGGAGAAAAGATCCGGTTCCACGTCTCCCGCCTCGATTCCGCGGCCCGCGTCGTCCCGGAAGCCCGGCCCCGCGGGCATGTCCTCCGGCGCGGTGCCGGACTGGTAGGCCGCGGCCATGGCGCGGGCGCGCTCGTCCGCGGCCTCGTTGAGCTCGTGACCCGCGTGCCCCTTGACCCACTCGAAGCTGACGTCCCGACCGGAGAGCTCGCGGTCCAGCGCCTTCATGATCTCCACGTTGAGCACGGGTTTGCCGTCGCGCTTCTTCCAGCCCTTCTTCTTCCAGCCCGGCATCCACTTGGTGACCGAGTTGATCACGTACTGGCTGTCGCACAGCACCCGCAGCGGTTCGTCCGCGCGGTGCCGGGTGGAGCGGAGCAGATCGAGCACCGCGGTGAGCTCGCCCATGTTGTTGGTCCCGTGGGCCCAACCCCCCGCGCGCCACGAGGTGGGATCGATGTACCAGGCCCACCCCGCGGGTCCGGGGTTGCCGAGCGCGGAGCCGTCCGCGGAAGCGATGATCGTCATGCGCTCATCCTCGCAAAACCTCCCGACACGTTGAACCACCGCCGCTGACAGGCGATCGCCCGGTCCCGCATTGGCCCGCGGTTCAGCGGACCGCCCCGGGGCCACCACCCGGGCGCGCGAAGAGCACCCGGGTGCGCGAGCACTCCCGGAGATGCGAGAACCCCGGGGACAGCACGTGTCCCCGGGGTTCTCGAAATGCCCGCCCGTGTAGCGGGCGGAACTCACTCAGAAGAGCGAGATCACATCATGCCGCCCATGCCACCCATGGGATCGGCACCCGCGCCCGCACCGGCGGCCTCGGGCTCGGGCTTGTCCGCGACCACGGCTTCGGTGGTCAGGAACAGCCCGGCGATGGACGCCGCGTTCTGCAGGGCGGAACGGGTCACCTTGACGGGGTCGTTGATGCCCGCGGCCATGAGGTCCTCGTACTCGCCGGTGGCGGCGTTGAGGCCCCAACCGGTCTCGAGCCCGCGCACCTTGTCCACAACCACGCCCGGCTCGAGACCGGCGTTCAGCGCGATCTGCTTGAGCGGCGCGTCGATCGCGACCTTGACGATGTTGGCACCGGTCGCCTCGTCCCCGGACAGCCCGAGGGACTCGAAGACCTTGGCACCGGCCTGGATCAGGGCCACGCCACCACCAGCGACGATGCCCTCCTCCACGGCGGCCTTGGCGTTGCGCACGGCATCCTCGATGCGGTGCTTGCGCTCCTTGAGCTCGACCTCGGTGGCGGCACCCGCCTTGAGGACGGCCACTCCGCCGGCCAGCTTGGCCAGGCGCTCTTGCAACTTCTCGCGGTCGTAGTCGGAGTCGGAGTTGTTGATCTCCGCACGGATCTGGGCCACGCGACCCTCGATCTCCTCCTGCGTACCGGCGCCGTCCACGATGGTGGTCTCGTCCTTGGTCACCACGACCTTGCGGGCCTGGCCCAGCAGGTCGATCGTGGCGGACTCGAGCGACAGGCCCACCTCTTCGGTGATGACCTGGCCGCCGGTGAGGATCGCGATGTCCGCAAGCTGGGCCTTGCGGCGGTCACCGAAGCCGGGGGCCTTGACGGCCACGGACTTCACGGCACCGCGCATCTTGTTCAGCACGAGCATGGCGAGCGCTTCGCCGTCCACGTCCTCGGCGATGATCAGCAGCGGCTTGCCGGCCTGCATGATCTTCTCGAGTACGGGAACCAGGTCCTTCACGGCGGAGATCTTGGAGTTGACGATCAGGATGTAGGGGTCCTCGAGGACGGCTTCCTGACGGTCGGCGTCGGTCACGAAGTAACCGGAGAGGTAGCCCTTGTCGAAGCGCATGCCCTCGGTCAGCTCAAGGTCCAGCCCGAAGGTGTTGGACTCCTCGACGGTGATGACGCCTTCCTTGCCGACCTTCTCCATGGCCTCGGCGATGAGCTTGCCGATCTCCGGGTCCGCGGCGGAGATGGACGCGGTCGCGGCGATCTCCTCCTCGGTCTCGATCTCCTTGGCGGAGGACAGCAGCTGCTCGGTCACGGCGGCCACGGCCTTCTCGATGCCACGCTTGAGGGACAGCGGGTCCGCACCGGCGGCCACGTTGCGCAGGCCCTCCTTCACGAGGGCCTGGGCCAACACCGTGGCTGTGGTGGTGCCGTCACCGGCGACGTCGTCGGTCTTCTTGGCGACCTCCTTGACGAGCTCGGCGCCGATCTTCTCGTACGGCTCCTCGAGCTCGATCTCCTTGGCGATGGACACGCCGTCGTTGGTGATCGTGGGGGCGCCCCAGGACTTCTCGAGGACCACGTTGCGTCCGCGCGGGCCGAGGGTGACCTTGACGGCGTCCGCGAGGGTGTTCAGGCCCCGCTCGAGGCCGCGGCGGGCTTCTTCGTCGAATGCGATCATCTTTGCCATGTGTTTCGTCCCTCCTGGACGGTTGACAAACAAGACTTGTCATCACGATGCCCGCGACGGACGGTGCCGCGCCGCGATCCTCACCGCGCCGCAACCACCTCACCGTGATGTCACTCGTCCGCCGCGCGACCACCACCGGACCCGGTTAGCAGTCCACGCGACTGAGTGCTAATCCCATAGTGGCACTCGTCATGCCGGAACCGCAAACGCCCTGCGTCCAGTGGACTCAGGTTTCGTCCCCGGCTGAACGGGCGGCTCAGGCGGCCGCGGGGGCTCCGGGCACGACGTCGCTCGCGGCCGTCCCGAGCGCCACGGCACCCACCGCGGAGGCACCGGCCGCGACGTCATCGTCCGGGGACACCGCAACGGCTGCGGCGGGGAGGGCGAGCGCTTCCTGGGCCGTGCGCGGGGCGTTCACAAAGGCCACCGCCCCCAGGACGAGGGCGAGCACACCGGTCACGAGGATGACCAGGAACTTGCCCCGGGACCCCGCTCGGGCATTCGGGTTATGGCCTCGGTGGGCACCCTGCCTGGCGCCGTCCTCGGGGACGTCGTCGAACTCGTCACGGGGGTACTCGCTCATGCTGTGGCTCTCCTCAACGAACGGCGGGATCAGGGGCGCCGACCCGCGGGTGCCGGGACCGTGGGACGGCGTGCGCCCCGCCTGCCGGACCCGCGGCGGTCAGGGGTCCGCGGTGCGCTGCCCACTATCCCACGCGCACCCGGGGACCCACTCAGCGATTGCGCGCGCGGCGCAACCGGGAGATCAGCATGGGGGCGTGGCGCGCGGCGGCCTCTGAGGAGATCAGGGCGTTGAGCCGCTGATAGTAGTGCACGGGGCTCAACCCCAGGCGGGAGCGGATCGCGGACTCCTTGGCGCCGCGGTACTTCCAGTGCTCGGACTCCAGGTCCAGGATGGCCCGGTCGAGCTCGTCGAGGCCGTCGCCCGTGGTAGACATGGGCTCAACCCTAACGCTCCGGGCGGCACCCGGAGGCCGCACGCCCTGGAGGTCGCACCGTGAACACCCCGCCCCCGTTGCACGAGATCATGAACGAGGAGTGGGCCCGTGCCTTGCAACCCGTGGAGCCGCAGATTCGGGCCGTGGGCGAGTTCCTGCGCGGCGAACACGCCGAGGGCCACCACACCCTGCCCGCTGGGGACCACATCTTCCGCGCGCTTCGCGAGCCGATGTCCGCGGTCAAGGTGTTGATCGTGGGCCAGGACCCCTACCCCACCCCGGGCCACGCGATGGGCCTCTCGTTCTCGGTGGCCCCGGACGTGCGCCCGATCCCGCGGTCCCTGCAGAACATCTACAAGGAACTGCACTCCGATCTGGGGATCACACCGCCCGCGCACGGGGACCTGTCCTCGTGGGCCGAGCAGGGCGTCATGCTGCTCAACAGGGTCCTTACGGTGCGCGCGGGCTCCCCCGCGTCCCACCGGGGCAAGGGCTGGGAAGCGGTCACGGAGTGCGCGATCCGCGCGCTCGGGGCGCGCGAGCAACCCCTCGTCGGCATCCTGTGGGGTCGCGACGCCCGCGGCACCAAGGACTGGCTGGGTGGGGCGCCCACCGTGGAATCGGTGCACCCGTCCCCGTTGTCCGCGTCCCGGGGGTTCTTCGGTTCCCGCCCGTTCTCCCGCGCCAACGAGCTGCTGCAACAACAGGGCGCCCAGCCCGTCTCGTGGGAACTGCCCGCGTAGCAACACCTACGCTGGACGCATGGCACAAACTCCGGCGCGACCCCGCAAGCCCCAGCTCAATCTCACGGTCACGGACCGGATTCAGCTCTCCCCGGGCATGGTGCGCGTGGTGTGCAGGATCGAGAACGCCGAGCAGTTCCAGGACATGGAGGCGCCGGAGAAGTACGTCAAGCTCGTCTTCTTCTCCGCAGCCACGCTCGCGGCGACCGCGCCCGGCGCGTTCCCCGACTACTGGGCCGCGCGCGAAAACGCCGCACCCCAGGACCAGCCCGTCACGCGGCACATGACCCTGCGCCACACGGAACCCGACACCGAGACCGTGTGGATCGACGTCGCCCTGCACGGCACCGAAGGCTATGCGGGGCCGTGGGCGGATGCCGCGTCCCCCGGAGACCGGATCGTGGCGCTCGGCCCGGGCGGCAAGTGGCTCCCGGATCCGGCCGCCGCGTGGAGCGTCTTCGCTGGCGACGACGCCGCCGTCCCCGCCGTGCTCGCGAACCTCGAGGCGCTGCCCGCCTCGGCGCGCGGAGAAGCCGTCCTGGAGGTCGAGGACGCCTCCCACGAACTCGACCTCACCGATCTCGCGATCCCCGAGGGCGTCCGGGTGCGCTGGGTGCACCGCGCCGCTCAGCAGGACGGTGAGCGCGCCCTCGTGACGGGACTCGCGAACGCCGCGTGGCCCGAGGACACCGCGGGGGTGCAGGCGTTCGTGCACGGCGAGCGCGAGGCCATGAAGGCTGCCCGGAAGGAACTGCTCGACGTCCGCGGGCTCGAGCGTTCGCAGGTATCCCTGTCCGGGTACTGGGCGGCCGGGCGGGCCGAGGAGACGTTCCAGGCGGAGAAGAAGCTGCCCGTGGGCAAGATCCTCTGACCGGTCAGCGGCGGCGGTTGCGCCGCTGGGAGAGGTACTGCATCCGCTCGATAAACGGGCGCATGAGGTACTTGGCGAGCACCACGCCCGCCGCGAGGAGCACGATGGACACCATGGCGTTGACGAGTCCCGTGATGCCGTCCCCCGTGGTCTCGTTCTCCACGGTGATCGCGTACATTCCGCGGAACAGGCTCAACCCGGGCAGCAGGTAGGTCATCGCGGGGATCGCGAGGATCGCCTGCGGGATCTTGGCCCTCGCCGCGAGCAGCGCGGCCACGCAACCGCTCGCCACAGCCCCCACGCCCGTGGCCAATCGTGTGCTGGGATCGAAGCTGCCGATGCCGTGGTAAAAACCGAGGCCCACGAGGGCCGCGGCCACGGCGGGCAGCAGGTGACGCGGCTTCGCCTGCATGGTGATCGCGATCAGAGCGGTGGAGATCAGCATGAACACCGTGTTGGTCATGGCTGCCGCGGGTGTGAACCCGGACTGGGAAACGTCAATCCGTGGGACCCCCAGGTGCGCGGACAAGGTGATCCCCAGGGCGATCCCGGCCACGATCCCCAGGAACGCCATGGCGGTGGACAGTAGTCGTCCGGCCGCGGTCACGGGGAAACCGTTGATCGCGTCCTGCATCGTGGAGACCATGCGGGTGGTGGGCAACAGCATGATGATCCCACCGGCGATGACCCTGGGCGGGGACACCTCGACCCCCACCGCCGAGATCAACAGGGCACCGAGCGTGACCACCAGGGCGTTGGCCGCGAGGGAGAAGAACTCCGGGATCCGCCACGCCCCCAGTTTCGCCGTGACGGACTGCACCACCACGGAGGAGACCACGGCCACGAGCGCACCGGCCGGGCTGCCGCCGATCGCCAGCGTGATGGTCCCCGCCGCGATCACCGTGGCGAGCCACACGACCCACTTGGGGTAGGGCTTGGGTCGGGCGTTGATCCGGGCTAGCTCCCGTTCGGCGTCCCGCAGGGGCGTGTTGCCCTCGATGATCCGGGTCACGAGCTGATGGGAGTCCGCGAGACCCGAGTAGTTGTCGGTCCATGAACGCACCACGCGCATCACGGTGTGGCTCGAGGTCGAAGAATCGCCCCACGGGTCCTGGCCGGTGCGCGGCGCGGAGCTCCCGCGCTGCTCCCCCGTGGTCCCGGGTGTGCCCGCCAGGGCGGTCGCGGGGTGGGCGGAGGAACCGGTGTCCTCGGTGACCCGCCGCGGGGCCTCGCCGGCGGCGGTGAGTTTGCCCGTGGCCGTGGTCTCCGCGACGTAGTTGATGGTCACCGACTGGTTGGTGATGTCCACGTCCAGGTTCTCCACCCCGTACGTGGCGCACACCGCGATGATCGCGTTCTCCACGTCCAGCGCGTCCGCGCCGTAGTGGAACATGGTCTCGGCCAGGCGCAGCGCGAAGTTCAGGGTGCGCCGGGCCTGGCGGTCCGTGCTGTCCCCGAACTTGCGCAGGTGCTGGAACGGTGTGGCGGTGAGCCGGTCCACCACACGCATGGGCGCGGTGGGCGCGGCGTCCCCCTGCACGAGGGAGCGCAACAGTGCCTTGGGTGCCCGCGACGGTTTGACCCGGGTGGCCGGGTACACGCCCCGCGAGATCGCGGTGGTCGCGGGCGCCGGCTCGTGCGCCACGGTTTCCGGGCGCTCCACGGGTGAGCTCGCGGGGGCGGTGCCACGCCGGGACGGGCTGCCGATGGGTTCGGTCAATGCCGCGGGAACCGCCGCCCGGTGCCCCTGGCCCGCGCGGTCGGCGGCGATCTGGCCCGGTGTGAGGACGGGCAGGGAGGAGACCTGCGGCGTTCCGGTGCCGGTCGCGGGACCGCGCCCGGCGCTGCGGGGACGGACGCCGGGGACCCGCAGCTGCGACGTCGTCCGGGTGTCGGTGTGCACGGGCGCGCTACGCAGTTCCGCCCGGGCGGCCTGTTCCTCGGTGGGGCGCGGTGCGTAACGCGTACGACGCCGCGGACTCGTGTGCTGCACGGCGTCGCGCAGCGCGGTGTCCCCGGCGGGACCGAACGGTTCACCGTCCACCGCGTGCGGGCCCGTGCTCTCACCCGAGGACGGGTAGCCCTGGTGCGCCAGACGCGTCAATTGCTCGCTCACGCTCACGTGGGATCACCCTTCCCTGCCGCCGCAGGCACTGTTCGACTCCTGTGTGCTGGGGTGCGGCCCACACGCATCCGCTCGCGCGCCCGTGCTCGCCCACGTCCTCGCCTGCGGGCGAGCGGGGGCCGGGTGGAGGGGCCGCGGCCGCCGGTCAGTAGAAGGGCTGACCCGTGCGGCGCACCCACAACTGGCGCTGTACCTTCTCCGCCACGTTGTTCCACACAGCGTATTTCGCGCGGCTGAGTGGCTGATCCCAAACGCCCACGTAATCCACGACAGTCTTGGTGAAGCTCGTCTTGAACAACCCCAGACCGTAGTAGGGGTGCTCCTTGTTCTTGAGCTGGTCGGAGGGCGGGGTCCCGCAGAAGTCGTACTGGGTGATCTCGTGGTCCTGCTTCAGGTCCGTGATGGCGCTCCACTGCACGAGGTGCGAGTCCCCGTACTGCTTGCGCCGCGGCTTGGAGCCGCCATCCTTGTAGGTGCCCTTGCGCCCGTAGGAGATCACGTAGGCACCCACCGAGGGCTTGCCGTCCTCGTACGTGAAGTAGAGCCGGCCCTGACCGCGATCGGCAAAATTGTTCCAGAACGCCCGGTAGTACTCGTAGGAACGCAGGGTCACCTTGGCGTGACCCTGACCCACGGAATCCATGAGCGCGTACATCGCGCGCATGTTCTCCTCCGTGAGCGGGACTTGGTCCACCTCGCAGCCCTCGCGGGTCGCACGGCGCACCGCGTTGCGACCCCGCGAGTGCAGGGACTTGAGCAGGGCCTTCTCGTCCATGTCCGTGTCCAGCACGGCGGTGGAGTCGTTGGGCTGAATCTCGAAGGACTTCACGAGTCCGCTGCGCGCCATCACGCCCGCGGCGTAGTCGGAGGCCACGATCTCGGGTTCGTACTTGATCGCGAACACGCCGCGCGCGGGACCCGCCACGAAGCGCTCGTTGGCCGCCACGATGCCGGGGATGTCGTCCACGCTCGCCACGTCCGGGCCCTTGATCATGTACCACAGCCTGCCCAGGGCGGGCACGGACTTCTCGAGCACCAGGTTGTAACTGGGCTGCGAACCGTCCGTGGGTTCGTACACCACGTACTGCGGCTTCCACCCGTGGTCCTTCTTGACCAGCGCGAACGCCTCCGACTGCAACAGGTTGCCGCCCGAGGGGTTGGCCGTGACGTGGGAGTCCCACTCGGCGATTTCCTGATCGGTGGCAAAACGTGCCGTGAATTCTCGCAAGGCTCTCTCAATCCTGTACAGGGGGGCACTGACGACGTGAGGCGGCGCCGCGCTGTCGCGGCACCGCCTCACATGGTATCCCTCGGGCTCAGGCGAGCCCGGGGTTGCGGGTGCGTGAGTCGTCGGAGGGGTCCACGTGATCGGAGTCCGGGGACGGGTCGCTCGTCGTGTGCTGGGCACCGGCCGCGTTGCCAGGCTGCCCCTCGGGACGCCGGCTCGTGCCCGCGGTGGACTGCCCGGGGTTCGCCTCGGAGGCCTGCCCCGCGGACGGCCCGCTCGTGCGCGGCGTGGCGGACTCGGTACCGCGCTCGCCGCCGCGGGCACCGGACAGCGCCGGCTCGCGATCGTCCGCCGGCATGACGTCGCCGGGTTCCAGCGGGCTGCGGCCCTTGAACACGTACTTGCCCGGGTGACCCGGGGTGAACTTGTCCGGATCGGCGTAATCCCAGTCCTCACCCCAACCGCCTTCGACGCCCTCGAACAGCTCGCCCGGCGTGAGCCAGCGGTAGAGGGTCTCGTACGAGATGCTCTGGGTGGCCGTGACCTTGCGGCGCAGCATCTGACGCGTGAGCTCCTCGGGGTGCTCGCAGCCCATGGTGGAGATAATCTGGCCCGCTTCCTCCACGGTCAGGCGGTGGTAACGCTCCACGCGGTCACCCTTGTCCTCGATGTCGAGGGCCTTGTAGAGCTTGGGGTTCTGCGTGGTCACGCCCACGGGGCACTTGTTGGTGTGGCACGCCTGGGCCTGGATGCAGCCCACGGCCATCATCATGGCGCGCGCGCTCATGCAGAAGTCAGCACCCTGGATGATGTGGCGCACGATGTCGTGGCCCGAGGTGATCTTCCCGGCGGCGCCAATCTTGATCCGGTCCCGCAGTCCCGCACCCACGAGCGCGTTGTGCACCAGGATCAGACCCTCCACGAGCGGGGTGCCCACGTGGTCCTGGTACTCGAGCGGTGCGGCACCGGTGCCGCCCTCGGAACCGTCCACGATGATGAAGTCCGGGGTGACCTTCTCCTCGATCATGGCCTTGCAGATGGCCAGGAACTCCACGCGCGAGCCCACGCACAGCTTGAAGCCGATCGGCTTGCCGTTGGACAGTTCCCGCAGGTGGGCCACGAACTGGATCAGACCGCGCGGCGTGGTGAACGCCGAGTGGCTGGCCGGGGAGATGCAGGTCTGGCCCACGGGGACCATGCGCGCCTCCGCGATCTCCTCGGTCACCTTGGAGCCCGGCAGCACGCCGCCCAGGCCCGGCTTGGCGCCCTGGGAGAGCTTGATGTTGATGGCCTTGACCTGCGGCAGGTTGGACTTCTTGCGGAAGGCCTCCGGGTCGAAGTTGCCGTTCTCGTCACGCGTGCCGAAATACCCGGAACCGAACTCCCAAATGATGTCGGCGTCGTGGGCGAGGTGGTACTTGGTCAGCCCGCCCTCACCGGTCTCCTGCGCGAACCCGCCCATGGCCGCGCCCTTGTTCATGGCGAGCACGGCGTTCTTGGACAGGGAGCCGAAGCTCATGGAGGAGATGTTCAGCAGCGATGCGTCGTACGGCTGCTTGCAGTCCGGCCCGCCCAGGCGCACGCGGTGCTCGCTCTCCGGGGCCGCCTTGGGCGCCACGGACTGGACGAAGTACTCGTAGCCCGGTTCGTTCACGTTGAGCTCGGTGCCGAACGCCTTGTCGCCCTTGAAGCCCTTGGCCCGCGAGTACACGAGCGAGCGCTGGTCACGGTTGAACGGCTTGCCGTCGTAGTTGCGCTCGATGAAGTACTGCTGGATCTCGGGGCGGATCTTCTCCATGAAGAACCGCGCGTGCCCGAGCACGGGGAAGTTGCGCAGGATCGAGTGCCTGCGCTGCGTCGCATCGCGGATGCCCACGAGCAACAGCAGGAAGAAGATGACTGCGAGGATCCACCATCCCCAGGGACCGAAGACCGCTGCGAGAACCGTGGCAATCGTGGCCACGACCAGACCTGTCAGAATGAGAAACCGCACCATGCGATTCACCGTACTCCTCGCCCTGGGCCCCGACCCCGGTCACCGGAATGCGACGATCACCCCCCGGGAAAGCGCCGCCCCCGGGGGCCCACACAGGGGCGCCCGGCGCCGGCGGTGGGGAGGATCACTCGGCGTCGAGGTCCGTCTCGATGATCGAGGCGAGGTGCTCGAGGGCTTCCTCGGCGCCGTCGCCGTCGGCCGCGAGGACCACCTTGTCCCCGTGGGCCGCGCCCAGGGACATCAGGGACAGCACAGAGGACGCGTCCATGCCCTCCTCGGCGTCCTCGCCCTCGGCGCGGATGGTGATCTCCAGGTTCTCGTACTCGCCGGCGGCCTCCGCGAAGATCGCGGCGGGCCGGGCGTGCAGCCCCACACGGGAGGCCACGGTGGCAATGCGTTCTGACATGTCAGCTCCTTGCTGGGTCGGTTCGGGTGACGCTGGTTCGGGCGGGGTCACAGCCCCAGTTCGTGCAGCACGGGCAACTGTGCCCGCACGGCTTCCTTGGCCTCGCGCGCGCTCGTGGCGGACACGGCGAGTGCGGCCAGCCGCTCGGCCTGGGCGGTGTCCACGCGGGCGAGCACGGCGGCGACGGCGGCGAGCGAGCGCGCGCTCATGGACAGGGTGTCCACCCCGAGCCCCACGAGCACCACGGCGAGCGCGGGGTCCGCGGCGGCCTCGCCGCACACGCCCACGTTCTTGTGTTCACCGGACGCGTCAGACGCCGCTCGCGCACCCGCCGCGGTGCGCTCGATCATGCGCAGCACGGCCGGTTGCCACGGGGAGTTCAACTCGGCGAGTGCACCCAGCATGCGGTCCGCGGCCATCGTGTACTGGGTGAGGTCGTTGGTCCCGAGCGACACGAAGTCCACGCGCTCGAGGATCTGCTCGGCGGTGATGGCCGCGGCGGGTGTCTCGACCATGACGCCGGTGACCTGCAGCCCCTCGGCGCTCGCGAGTTCGTGGAACCGGGCGGCCTCCTCCGCGGTGGCGATCATGGGTGCCATGACCCACACGTGCGCACCGGTCTCCCGGGCCGCCGCCGCGATCGCCTCGAGCTGGCGCTGCAGCACGCCCGGGGTGGTCCAGTCGGTGCGGTAGCCGCGCACACCGAGCGCGGGATTGGGCTCGGTGGTGTCCGTGAGGAAGGGCAGGGGCTTGTCCGCCCCGGCGTCGAGCGTACGCACGACCACCTTCTTGCCCTCGAACGCCGCGAAGATCTCGGCGTACGCCTGGGTCTGTTCGGCCACGGTGGGTTCGCTGTCCCGGCCCAGGAAGCAGAACTCGGTGCGCAACAACCCCACGCCCTCCGCGCCGGCCTCGGCAGCCGCGCGGGCGTCGTCGCCGGTGCCCACGTTGGCGAGCAGCGGGACCTCGGTGCCGTCCGCGAGCGCGCCCCGGCCGTCGAAGGACGCGAGTTGCGCGGCCGCGCGCTGCCACGCGGTCACTGCCTCGCGTTCGTGCTCTGCCGGTGCCGCGACGACGGCGCCCTCGGCACCGTCCACGAACACGGGCGTCCCCGCGGGGACCTCGAGGATCCCCTCGACGGCCACGGCGGCCGGCAGCCCGAGGTTGCGCGCGAGGATCGCCGTGTGGGACTGGGGTCCGCCGGAGGCTGTCACCAGCGCCACGACGACGTCCGGATCCAGCACCGCGGTGTCCGCCGGTGCGAGGTCCTCGGCCGCGAGCACGAACGGCTCCTTGCGCTGGGGCACGCCCGGGGCGTCTTCCCCGCGCAGTCGGGCGACGATGCGCGCGCGGACGTCCTCGATGTCCGCGGCACGTTCGGCCATGTAGCCGCCCATGGCCCGCATCTGGTCCGCGTACGCCGTGGCAGCCTGCCACAGCGCCCGCTCGGGGCTGAGCTGCTGATCGGTCACGAGCTTGCCCGCGTTCTTGATCAAGGCCTTGTCCCCCGCCATGAGGGACGTGGCCTTGAGTACCTCCGCCGCGGATTCCGAGCGCGCTCGAGCGGCCCTTTCCTTGAGTTCGGCCTTGACCTCGAGCGCCGCTGCCTTGAGGCGGTCGATCGCGGCCTCGGCGTCCCCGGTGAGCGGCTCGCCCTCGGGCGGCTCACTCACGGCGGGTGCCATGTGCACCACGGGGGCGATCACACGCCCGGGGCTGACCCCCACACCGCGCAGTTCCACGCGCTGCTGTGCGGCACCGGTCACGTCGTTGTCAGTCATGATGTCTCACACTTCCACGGTTTGTTGTGTCTGCGGAACCCCGGGGACCTCGCCCACGTGCTTTTTCACGTTGCCGATGCGCTTGAACAGGGTGACCAGCACGGCGGTGACCACGGTGCCCGCCAGGATGGCGGCCACGAAGCCCCAGCGTCCGTCCACGACCGGCAGGATCCAGATCCCACCGTGCGGGGCCGCCGAGGTCACGCCCCACGCCATCGTCAGGGCACCGGTGATCACGCCACCGGCCATCGAGGCGGGGATCACGCGCAGCGGATCGGCCGCGGCGAACGGGATGGCACCCTCGGAGATGAAGGACGCGCCGAGCAGCCACGAGGTCTTGCCGTTCTCACGCTCCGCGGCGCTGAAGTACTTGCGGCCCAGCACAGTGGAGGCGAGCGCCATCCCGAGCGGAGGCACCATGCCCGCGGCGATCACGGTGGCCATGATCTCCTGCGGCGCCGTGTTGGCCACGGTCGCGGCACCCAGTCCGGCCACGGCGAAGGAATAGGCCACCTTGTTGATGGGACCGCCCAGGTCCGAGCACATCATCAGACCAAGCACGGCACCCAGGGCCACGGCCGAGGCACCGCTCATCCCGGCGAGCAGGCTCGTGAGCCACGTCATGAACGCGGCGATGGGCCCGCCGATCAGCAAGAACAGCAACCCGCCGGCGAACAGCGTGGCGAGCAGCGGGATGATGACCACGGGCATGAGTGATCCGAGCCAGCGGGGCAGTCGGGGCAGCGTCAACCAGTACGCGCAGATGCCAGCCAGCAGACCGCCCACGATGCCGCCGATGAACCCGGCGCCCATGAAGTTGGCCACGAGACCGGCCGCGAAGCCGGGGGCGATGCCCGGACGGTCCGCGAGCCCGTAGGCGATGTAGCCCGCGAGCGCGGGGACCAACAGGCTGATCGCCAGGTTGCCGGTCTTGAACAGCACGGCACCCAGGTACATGGCCAGGGACACGTCCCCCAGGTTGCCCAGGGTGGTGGTGGCCAGGATGTCGTCGGCCTGCTGGGCCACGAGCACCGGGTCCGCGATCATGAACGCGATCGCCATGAGCAGACCGCCCGCGGCCACGAACGGGATCATGTAGCTGACACCCGTCATCACGGCCTTGCGGATCCGCGTGCCCCACCCCTCGCTGCCGGTCACGGCGGCAGAGATCTCACCGCCGTCGCCCGTGACCTTGGGCGCCTGGGGATCGTCCGCGGCCTCGAGGGCCTCCTGGATCATCTCGCGGGGTTCGTCGATCCCGCGCTTGACCGCGGACGCGATGTACGGCAGACCCGCGAACCGCGAGCGCTCCCTCACGTCCACGTCGGTCGCGAAGATCACGGCCTCAGCCTGACCGATCACGGCCGGGTCCAGACGCGTGGCGCCCGAGGAGCCCTGGGTCTCGACCTGCAGGTCCACCCCCATCTCCTGGGCGGTGTTGGTCAGGGCGTCCGCGGCCATGTAGGTATGGGCGATGCCGGTGGGGCACGCCGTGACGGCCACGAGCCTGCGCGGACCCCGGGCGCCCGCGTCATCGGGCGCCGTCGACGTCGCGGATTCGGTCAGCGGCGCGTGCGTTCCGGTGGGTGCCTGCGTCCCGGCGTTCGACGCCGCGGTCGCACCGCTCGCACCAGCTACGGCAGCGCCGGCAGCGGCACCGCCGGTTCCCGTGGCAGCGGCCCCGTCGGCACCGGTCGCGGCGGGACCGGTCGCGGCGGAGGATCCCGCGGCCGCGGTTCCGGTCGCCGCGGTGGGTGCCGCAGCGGCGTCGTCCGGCTGCGGAGCGAGACCGAGGGCGGTGTCCACGATGTCCACGACCTCCTCCGGCGACTGCGCTGCGCGCAGGGACGCCACGAAGGGCTTCTTCATGAGGGAACGTGCGAGCTTGGACAGCAGCTTGAGGTGCTCCTGGTCCGCGCCGGCCGGTGCGGCGATGAAGAAGACGATGTCCGCCGGTCCGTCCTTGGCCCCGAAGTCCACGGCGGGGGCGAGCCGCGCCATGACCAGGGTGGCCTGCGTGACGGCCTCGGAGCGGCAGTGCGGGATGCCGATCCCGCCCGGGATCCCGGTGGCGTTCTTGGCCTCCCGGGCCAGAGCGTCCGCGGCGAGGGAATCCGCGGTGCTCGCGCGGCCCTCCCGGTGGACGGTGGCCGCGAGTGCACGGATCACACTCTCCGTGGATTCGCCCAGGTCCCGGTCCAACAGGACCAGGCCGGGATTGATCAGATCTGACATGTCGGTGCTCCTTGGCTACGGGGCGGTGGGTGGATCAGGTCCGGGGCTGCGTCTCGCGGGGCGCGGCCGGGTTCGGCGTCGGGACGTCCGGTGTCGCGGCGCTTTGCCGTGCGGACGTCAGCTGCGTGACCCGCACGGCGTCGGGCGTGGTCTGCGCGACCGTGGGCATCTGCGTCCCGGGCAGGGCGGCGGCGGCGGAGCCGTGGGCCACGGCCCGGCGCAGGCGTTCGGCCGGGGCCTCCCCGCGCTGGGCGGCCACGAGGTACCCGGTCAGGGCGCTGTCGCCGGCGCCCACGGTCGAGCGCACCGTGACGGGTTCGTGCACGGCGTGCCACGCGCCCTCGGGCGTCACGAGCACGGCACCGTTGCCGCCCAGAGTGCACAGCACGGCCCCCACGCCGCGGGCCACGAGCTCCCGCCCGGCGTCCGCTGCGGCGCGCGGATCGGCCTCGAGCGCATCGCCGTCGGTGCGGCCCAGCAGCTCCGCGAGTTCGTGGCCGTTGGGTTTGATCACGTCCGGCAGTACGGTGACACCCGGGGCGAGAGCCGCGCGCAGCACGTCCCCGGAGGTGTCCAGCGCGAACGACGGCGCGGCCGCACCGAGCGCGCCGCTCACGCGGGCGGCCAGCACGGCGTAGACGTCCGGGGCGGGCCCGGGCGGCACGGACCCCGCGAACACGAGCCACTGCGCACCCGCGCCGCGGGAGACGATCCGTTCCACGATCCGGTCCACGGTGTGCTCGTCCAGCGGGGGGCCGGGCTCGTTGATCTTGGTCGTGGTCCCGTCCGGTTCGGTCACGGTGATGTTGGATCGCACGGGCGCACCGATGGACACGCTGTCGTAGCGCACCCCCGCGGCGTCGAGCGCGGTGAACAGCGGATCAGTGCCGTCCCCCGGGACCACGGCCACAGTGTCCACACCGCTCGCGGCCAGCGCGCGCGAGATGTTCACACCCTTGCCCCCGGGGTCCTGGCGGGTGTCGCTCGCGCGCTGCACGCGACCGCGGGCCAGCGGGCCGGGCAGGTCCACGGTGCGGTCCACGGAGGGGTTGAGGGTCACGGTGATGATCATGCGAGAACCACTTCCACGTCGGCGTCTTCGAGGGCTTGGGCCAGCTCCCCCACGGGAGCGCGGTCGGTGATGAAGGTGTCGATCTGTTCGAGCGAGCAGAAGTGCGTGAGGGTCTCCTGGTCCTGCTTGCTCGCGTCGCACAGGACGACGACGCGGCGCGCGGCCTGCACGATCGTCGCCTTGACCACGGCCTCGATGGGGTCCGGGGTGGACAGCCCGAAGGAGGCGTGGGCGCCGTTGCAACCCACGAACGCGAGGTCCGGGCGCAACTGGTCGTAGTGCTGGGCGGCCCGCGAGCCGGTGGCCGCCCACGTGAGTTTGCGGATCCGCCCACCCACGAGCTCGAGCCCCACACCCTCGGCGTCCGCGAGTTTCGCCGCGATGTGCAGGGCGTGGGTGATGATCAGCTGTTCCTGCCCGCCGGGCAGGTGGTTGTCCCGGGCCAGCAACAGGTCCGCGAGCGCCTCGACCGTGGTGCCGGCATCCAGGACCACGGCACCGGCCTCGGCATGTTCGAGTACCTCGAGGGCTTTGCGGGCGATGGCCCGTTTCTCATCGGCCGCGAGGCGCGATCGGGAGTCCATCCCCTGTTCGCCGCTCGTGGACTGGTCCACGGACACGGCACCGCCGTGCACACGGCGCAGTTTCCCCTGGGACTCGAGCACGGCGAGATCCCGGCGGATCGTCTCCATGGTCACACCGAACCGCTTCGCCAGTCCCGCACCGTTGACACGGCGCTCGTGGCTCACGGTGCGTGTGATCTCCTCGTGGCGTTCTGCAGCGAACATCTTCACCTCACGGACCGGGGTGTCGGCGGTGAAACCCCTGTGTGATGTGAGCTTATGTCTGTTTATGTGGTTTTGCTAGCCCCTAACCCACATTTCCCACGCCCATGACGAGCAGGACCACGTTCAGCACCACCACGATCGCGGCGCTCACCCACCCGATGGCCGCGAGCACCGGGCCATTGCGGAAGCGGCCCATGAGGGAGGCCCTGCCCGTGGCGCGCACCAGGGGGATGAGCGCGAACGCGATCCCGAAGCTCAGCACCACTTGACTCCCGACCAAGGCTGCAGTGGGTTCCGCGCCGAGCGCCAGGATCACGACGGCGGGGATCACCGTGATCAGCCGCCGCGCGAGCAGCGGGATGCGCCACCGCAACAGACCCGCCGTGACCACGTCCCCCGCGTACGCACCCACTGCGGTGGAGGCGAGCCCGGAGGCCAGCAACCCCAGGGAGAAGACGACCCCCACGGCGGGCCCGAGCGCGTCGGAGATCGCGTGCTGCGCACCCTCGATCGTGTCCGTGCCCTCCACGCCGTAGAGGTTCCTGGCCGCGAGCAGGAGCATCCCTATGTTCACCGCACCGGCCACCACGAGTGCCAGCACCACGTCCACGCGGGTCGCGCGCAGGAGTTGGGAGACGCGCTCTGGGGCGTGGCCCATGCCGTGACGGTCCCGACTCAGTGCGGAGTGGATGTAGATCGCGTGGGGCATCACGGTGGCACCCAGCATCCCCGCCGCGATCACCAGGGACTCGAAGCCCTCCAGCCGCGGTACCAGACCGTCGAGCACACCCCGCGGATCGGGCGGGCCCACCACGAGTCCCCCGAGAAACCCCACCGTGATGATCCCGAGCATCCCCAGGATCACGGTCTCGAACACGCGCTGACCGCGGTGGTTCTGGAGCGCGAGCACGAGCATGGACAGCGCGGCCACGATCACCCCGCCCAGGGGCAACGGGATGCCGAACAGCAACCACAATGCGAGCGCCCCGCCGATCACCTCGGCGACGTCCGTGGCGATCGCCATGAGCTGGGCCTGGGCCCAGTAGAGCACCCGGGTACCGGGCGGCAGCGAATCGCCTAGGACCTGCGGCAGGGACAGCCCCGTCACGATCCCGAGCTTGGCGGAGAGGTACTGGATGACCATGGCCATGAGGTTGGCGAGCACGAGCACCCATACGAGCAGGTAGCCATGCCCCGCACCCGCACTCACGTTCGCGGCCACGTTGCCGGGGTCCACGTAAGCGATCGCGGCCACGAACGCCGGACCGAGTGCGGCGATGGTCCCGTGCGACGACGCCCGCGCCGTCGTACCCCCCGCACCGGTCGCGTCCTGCGGCGCTGGATTGCCCGACGTCATGGTGGCCTCCTGCTCATATCCACCGTCCCGCGCACCGCGTGGAACGGCAAGTTTCGGTGCACCGAAACTTTAGCGCGTGACACCCGGATCACCCGGGGTGCCCCGGTCCGTTCAGCGTGTCCCGGCCCGCGCGTATATTGGGCGCGTATTCGGCTCCCTCCGTGCTCGACGTCAGGATCGACCGTCATGCTGCTGAGTTTGTTACGCACTTTCACGCGCCCCTACGTCCCGTGGGTCGTGGGCGTTCTCGTGTTCCAACTGGCGGCCACGATCGCTACGCTCTATCTCCCGAGCCTCAATGCCCGGATCATCGACAACGGCGTGGCCCGCGGGGACACCGACTACATCTGGCGCGCCGGCGCCGTGATGCTCGCCGTGGCGTTCGCCCAGGTGATCGCTGCCGTCGTGGCCGTGTGGTGCGGTGCCCGCACGGCGATCGGTGTGGGCCGGGACCTGCGCCGGGACGTCTACCGCCGGGTCGGGCAGTTCAGCGCGCGCGAGGTCGGGAAGTTCGGGGCGCCGTCGCTGATCACGCGCACCACCAACGACGTCCAGCAGATCCAGATGCTCACCCTCATGGGCCTGAACTTCATGGTCATGGCGCCCATCATGTGCGTGGGCGGGATCGTCATGGCCCTGCGGGAGGACCCGGGGCTGTCGTGGCTCGTGTGGGTGTCCATCCCTGTAATGGGGGTGCTGCTGGGCCTCGTGGTCTCCCGGTTGATGCCGTGGTTCCGGATCATGCAGGAACGCATCGACGGGATCAACGGGGTGCTGCGCGAACAGATCACCGGGATCCGGGTGATCCGCGCCTTCGTCAAGGAGCCGTTCGAGACCGCGCGTTTTCGCAGCGCGAACCAGGACCTCACGGACATCTCCCTGCGCATCGGGGCGCTGTTCGTGCTGATGTTCCCCGTGATCAACATGGTCATGCACCTGGCCACCGCGGCCGTGCTGTGGTTCGGCGGCCACCGCGTGGACCAGGGCCAGATCCAGGTCGGGGCGCTGACCGCCTTCCTGCAGTACATGCTGCAGATCCTCATGGCCGTGATGCTGGCCACGTTCATGTTCATGATGGTCCCGCGCGCGGTCGTGTGCGCCGAGCGGATCGGGGAGGTGCTCGACACCCGCCCCACCATGCACCCGCCGCAGCGACCGGCCGTAGCACCGCGCCCGGTGGGCCACGTTCGGTTCGAGGACGTCACGTTCCAGTACCCCGGCGCGGAGGACCCCGTGCTGTCCGGGATCGACTTCGCGGCGGAACCGGGACGCACCGTGGCCGTGGTCGGGGCCACGGGTTCCGGGAAGAGCACACTTATTAGCCTGATCCCCCGCTTGCTCGATCCCGTGACCGGCCGTGTGCTGCTGGACGGGGTGGATCTGCGCGACTACGCCCCGGACGACCTCGCGGGCCGGGTGGGCCTGGTCCCGCAGCGGCCGTTCCTGTTCTCCGGGACCGTGGCGTCCAACCTGCGCTTCGGCCGCGCGGACGCCACCGACGACGAGTTGTGGGAGGCCCTGCGCGTGGCCCAGGCGGACGACTTCGTCCGCGAGATGCCCGAGGGTCTGGACGCCCCCGTGTCCCAGGGTGGGACCAACGTGTCCGGGGGTCAGCGCCAGCGGCTCAGCATCGCCCGCGCCCTCGTGGCCCGCCCCCGGGTCTACGTCTTCGACGACTCGTTCTCGGCACTCGACGTCGCCACGGACGCCCGGTTGCGCGCCGCCCTGCGCCCCGTGACCCGGCACGCCACCGTAATCACGGTGGCCCAGCGCGTCTCCACCATCACGGACGCGGACCTCATCCTGATCCTCGAGCACGGCCGGATCATCGCGCGCGGCACCCACGAGGAACTCGTGGCCGCGAGCGAGACCTACCGGGAGATCGTCACGTCACAGCTCTCGGCCGAACAGACCACGGGAGGCGAACGGTGAGCGAGACACAGGAACCGGCCCGGAAGCCGCAGCGCTTCTGGGCCTCGGCCGGGCGGCTCGTGAAGCTCATGGCCCCGCACAAGGCGGCGCTCGCCGTCGTCGTCGCGGCCGTCGTGCTGTCCGTGGTGCTCACGGTGTGGGCCCCGCGCGTGCTGGGACGCGCCATGGACGTGATCTTCGCCGGCGTCGTCGGCAGATCCCTGCCAGCGGGCGCGAGCCAGCAACAGGTCGAGGCCGGGCTGCGTGCGCAGGGCCAGGACACGCTCGCGGACATGATGTCCGCTATGACGCTCGTCCCGGGACAGGGCGTGGACTTCACCCGACTAGGCACCCTCATCCTCGTGGTGCTCGGCATGTACACCGTGGCCTCGGTGCTCATGTGGTTGCAGGGCTACGTGCTCAACCGCGTGGTCATGCGGGTCGTGTACGACCTGCGCGAGGAGATCGAGCGCAAGGTCAACGCCCTGCCCCTGAGCTACTTCGACGCGCGCCAGCGCGGGGACGTGATGTCCCGCGTGACCAACGACGTGGACAACATCCAGACGGCGCTGCAACAGACCTTCGCGCAGCTCGTGCAGAACGTGCTGACCGTGCTCGGCATCATGGTCATGATGTTCATCGTCTCGTGGCAGTTGGCGCTCGTCGCGCTCGTGGCTCTGCCGTTGTCCGCCGTGGCGGCGGGGATCATCGGCACCCGCTCCCAGCGGTTGTTCAAACAGCAGTGGCACGCCACGGGTCAGCTCAACGGGCACATCGAGGAATCCTTCTCGGGCCACGAGCTCGTGCACGCGTACGGCCGACAGCGTCAGATGCAGCAGCAGTTCGACGAGCGCAACGAGGAACTGTACCGGGCGGCGTTCGGGGCGCAGTTCATGTCCGGGACGATCATGCCGGTCATGCAGTTCATCTCGTACTTGTCCTACGTAGGCATCGCCGTGCTGGGCGGGCTGCGCGTGGCCACGGGCCATCTGACCCTGGGGGACGCCACCGCGTTCATCCAGTACTCCCGGGAATTCACCCAGCCGCTGTCCCAGGTCGCGGGCATGGCCACCCAGTTGCAGTCCGGCATCGCCTCCGCGGAACGCACCTTCGAACTGCTCGACGCCCCCGAACAGGAACCGGAGACGCCCACCGCCCACCTGCCGGGCACGCTGCGCGGTGAGGTGCGCTTCGACCACGTGAACTTCTCCTACGACAAGGCCGCCCTGGCCCGGGGTGCCGAGCCCCTGATCGAGGACATGTGCCTGCACGTGGCTCCGGGGCGCACCGTGGCGATCGTCGGACCCACGGGCGCCGGGAAGACCACGCTCGTGAACCTCATCCTGCGCTTCTACGAGATCGACGCGGGCCGGATCAGCTTGGACGGGATCGACATCCGGGACCTCTCCCGCCACGAACTGCGTTCACAGGTGGGCATGGTGCTCCAGGACGCGTGGTTGTTCAGCGGCACCATCCGGGAGAACATCCGCTACGGCCGTCAGGACGCCACGGACGAGGAGGTACTGGCCGCTGCGCGCGCCACGTACGTGGACCGTTTCGCGCGCGCCCTGCCGGACGGGTACGACACCGTGATCTCCGAGGACGGCTCCTCGGTCTCGGCCGGTGAGAAGCAGCTGATCACGATCGCCCGGGCGTTCCTGGCGCAACCGTCCCTGCTCATCCTGGACGAGGCGACCTCCGCGGTGGACACCCGCACGGAGCTGCTCGTGCAGAAGGCCATGGCCGCGCTGCGGGAGCGCCGCACGTCCTTCGTGATCGCCCACCGGCTCTCCACCATCCGGGACGCGGACACGATCATCGTCATGGAGTCGGGGCGGATCGTGGAGCAGGGTTCCCACGACGAGCTGATCGAGGCGGACGGGGCCTACGCCAACCTCTACAGGGCGCAGTTCAACGCGGCGGACCCCGCCTCGTGAGCGCGCACGGCGGTGGCAATCACCGCGGCGCCCGTCTACCGTGGACGTGACGGTCCACCCCACAGAATGGATGTTCACGTGACCAACTTCGCCAATGTCGAACGTCGTCATCTTGCCGCGCTGCTGCGCCGTGTGGGGCCGGACGCCCCCACCCTGTGCGAAGGCTGGGACGCCCGGGACCTCGCGATCCACCTGGTCATCCGTGATTCCCGTCCGGACGCGGTCGCCGGGATGCTCTCCCCCAAGCTGCCCGTGCTCGGGCGCCACGCCAAGTCGGTGGACGCCGACTACCGGGAGATGCCGTGGGAGAAGCTCGTGGACCTCGTGGAGCGCCCCCCGCTCTTCTCCCCGGGTCGCTGGTCCCCGATCGACAAGCGGATGAACACCGGGGAGTTCTTCATCCACCACGAGGACGTCCGCCGCGCGCAGCCTCAGTGGCATGCCCGGCAGTTGCTCAACGACGAGCAGAAAGACCTGTGGAACGTGCTCAAGCTCATGGGCCCGGCACTGCTGCGCAAGAAGTCCGAGTCCGTGGTGCTACTCGCGGGCGGTTTCGGTGCGGTGCGCGGCGGCAAGAAGTCCGCCCGGCGCGTGGAACTCGTGCGCGGTGAACCGTCCGAGCTGCTCTTGTGGGCCTTTGGCCGCGAGGAGCAGGCGGACGTGGAGAGCACCCAGGAGTAGTACCCGCCATGCAGGAAGAACCGCGCCCCCGGCAGCGGGGCCGGTTCTTCCGTGTTCTTCCTTGTTCGGGCGTTTTGGGGGGGGCCCGGCCCGGGCAAGGGGGGGGGGGGGGCCCGGGCGGGGC
>NZ_LZMM01000072.1:0-12515 GCF_001665945.1 Kocuria sp. ICS0012
TCGATCCACTCCTGCGTCTCCTGAACATCAGCGTCCTGAAGATTATTCGTCAACCCACTCAAAATGTGGTGATTGCTGTCGGAAGACACGAGAACCTCTCTATCGTCAGCTCCGTGTCACGGGATCCCCGGTGTCGGAGCGGTGTGTCAGGCGGCGGGTGCTCGGACAGGCCGATGCCGTCGTCCTTTCATCGTGTCACACGCGATGGCGTCACCGGCAGTGACCACACCGTTTCACGCGTCACACCGCCTGCGCCGGGCCGCCACGAGTGTGGAACGTGTCACAAGTCACCCGATTCGCCCCGCGGTTCGTGGTGTGGCTTGAACGCGGGGACAATCCAGTGTTGTCTTTATTACGCACCGTTGACATCCCCGTCACGGTGAGGGTGAGGTCCGGCAGCGTCGTTGAGCCGACGGTCCGGCCCCGCGCGAGACAGCAGTGAAGGAGAGTTACGGTGAGCGAGGCGAAAGCCCCCGAGGAGAGCATTGCGGCGCAACTGAATCTGAAGGACGGCGACTACGTCCAGGAATTCGGTTACGACGACGATGTCGACGCGGATCTGCGCGAGCGGATCGAGGACGCGATCGGCTCGGAGCTCTTCGACGAGGACGCCCAAGAGGTCGTGGACGCCGTCGTGCTGTGGTGGCGTGACGGGGACGGCGATCTGGTGGACGAGCTCGTGGACGTCCAGACCACCCTCGACGACGGCGGTGTCGTGTGGTTGCTGACGCCCAAGGCCGGCCGCCAGGACCACGTCTCTCCCGCTGACATCCAGGAAGCGGCCTCGACCGCCGGTCTGCACGTCACGAGCGCGGCACGGGTCTCCCCGGACTGGTCCGTCTCCCGCCTGACTCCCAAACGAAATTTCTGAGCGCGCGCCGCGGCGCTCCCGCGCGGCAGGAAGGGCTCTCATGAGTGCGATCGGATCCACCGCGCCGGACTTCACCCTCCAGGACCGTCACGGCGAGTCCCGCTCCCTGGGCGACTACCGGGGTGCGCCGGTCGTGCTCGTGTTCTTCCCCTACGCGTTCTCGCCGATCTGCACGGACGAGTTGTGCCATCTGCAGGATCACACGGACATGTTCGATGAGTTCGACGCCGTCGTGGTGTGTATTTCCACGGACAGCCACTTCGCATTGGACGCGTTCGCGCGGCAGGAGTCCTACGACTTCCAGATGCTCTCCGATCACTGGCCCCACGGGGACGTGGCCCGCCGCTACGGTGTCCTGGACGAAGACGCAGGGTGCGCCCAGCGCCACACCATCACCATCGACGCCCGCGGGATCATCCGTGACGTCAGCTCCGCCGACATCACCCAGGCCCGGGAATGGGATCGACTGCGGGGCGTCCTCGAGAACCTGCCCCGGTCCTGATGCCCCTGCGAGTACTGCGCGCCGGTTACGGCGCACCGGTGGACGAGAGCCTCTTCCCCGATCCCCATGCACTGAACGCCCGGGACGGTCTGCCGCGCGTTCTCGAGGTGCTACGGGGCAAGCAGATCGCGGTGCTCACGGGCGCGGGGGTGAGCACCCCGTCCGGGATCCCCGACTACCGCGGCCCGGGCGCCAAACCTCGTTCCCCCATGACATACCAGGAGTTCATGGGCAATGTGGCGAGTCGCCGGCACTACTGGGCCCGTAACCAGTACGGCTGGCACTTCGTGGCCCGGGCACAACCGTCCGCCGCCCACGAGGCGCTGGCCCGGCTCGAGGCCGCCGGTCTGGTGGACGGGATCATCACCCAGAACATCGACCGGCTGCACCAGAAAGCCGGCTCCGTGGCCGTGGTGGACCTGCACGGCACCTACGCGTGGGTGTTGTGCACCTCGTGCTCGTCCCGGTTCCCCCGGGAACAGGTCTCGCGCTACCTGGACGAGTTGAACCCCGGGTTCTACGACGGCATGGCCTCGGCGGACGACATCGAATACGCCCCGGACGCGGACGCCACCGTGGAGCACACCGGCGGTTTCCGTGTGTGGGACTGCCCCGTGTGCCAGGGGGTGCTGAAACCGGATGTCGTGTTCTTCGGGGAGAACGCGCCGTCGCACCGCGTGGCCCTGGCGCGGCGCATGGTCGCGCGGTCCGAGGCGCTACTCGTGGCGGGATCGTCGCTGACCGTGAACTCCGGACGCCGGTTCGTGCGGCAAGCAGACCGAGAGGGGATCCCCGTGGTGATCGTCAACCACGGCGTCACCGGAGGGGACTCGATGGCCACCGTGAAGGTGGACGCTCCCGTGGGGGAATTCCTCGCCGACCTGGGCGACCACCTGACGGCTTGATCCGAATGCGTTGAGTACTTAGACTCTCAATACGAGACCCCGAGGGTCCGCGGAGGGGAAGCCGCGGTCACCTTCGGGGTCTCACCCATTTCCAGGGCGGGTCGGTACCGTCCCGAGCGCGGAGGATCTCCACGGCCCGGGACGGGCGTCCGTCACTTCACGGGGTCGATGACCGGCTTGGCGGCCTGGGCGTCTCGGCACTGCTGGGCCCACAGCGCAGCACCCACGATGCCGGCGTTGTTGCGCAGCGCGGCGATCTCTACCGGTGTCCGCAGTTCGAGGTAGGGCAGGAACTTCTCCGAGTTCTTGGACACACCGCCCCCGATCACGAACAGGGACGGGGAGAACAGGAACTCCACGTGGGAGAAGTACCGCTGCAGCCGCTTCTTGGCCCACTTCTTCCAGGGCAGCTGCTCGCGTTCCCGGGCGGCGGCCGAGGCCTTGGTCTCGGCATCGAAGCCGTCGATCTCCAGGTGACCGAGCTCGGCGTTGGGGACCAGTTGGCCGTTGAGGATCATCGCGGAACCGATCCCTGTGCCCAGGGTGATCACCATGACCAGGCCTTCCTTGCCCTTGCCTGCGCCGTAGTGCGCTTCGGCGAGCCCGGCGCCGTCGGCGTCGTTGAGGGCCTCGACCTCACGGCCCAGCGTCTCGGTCATGAGGGCATCCACGTTCGTGTTGATCCACGACTTGTCCACGTTCGCCGCGGACAGCGCCACCCCGTTCTTGATGATGGCGGGGAAAACGATGCCCACGTGGCTGTCCGGGGCCGGGGCCTCGGGGCGGGACTGCAGTTCGTCCACGATCTGCTTGACGACGCCGGCCACGGCTTCCGGCGTGGCGGGCTGCGGCGTGGGGATGCGGAACCGTTCACCCACGAGTTGGCCGGTGGCGAGATCCACGATCCCACCCTTGGTGCCGGTACCACCAATGTCGATTCCGATGCCACACTGCGATACGACACCCTGTGGAGTACCTGAGCTCATGAACGGTCCCTTCGGTTCACGGTGGAAACTATGCGGAGGTGGACGCGATGCAGCCCGCCCCGTCGCTCGATCTTACGGGAGGGTGAGGATCTCCACGCTGTCATCGGTCACGACCATGGTGTGTTCGAACTGTGCAGTGCGCATCTTGTCGTGGGTCGTGATGGTCCAGTCGTCGGACCACTGGTCCCACGTGATGGAACCGAGGGTCAGCATGGGTTCGATCGTGAAGATCATTCCCGGGACCATCTCGGTGGCGTAGGACGGGGCGGCGTCGTAGTGCGGGACGATCAGACCCGTGTGGAACTCGCGCCCCACGCCGTGCCCGGTGAAGTCGCGCACGACCCCGTAGTCGAAACGCTTGGCGTACTTCTCGATGACGCGCCCGATCACGTTGATCTCACGCCCGGGACGCACGGCCTTGATCCCGCGGTTCATCGCCTCGTGCGTGCGTTCCACGAGCAGGCGGGAGTCCTCGTCCACGTCACCCACCAGGAACATGGCATTGGTGTCCCCGTGCATGCCGTTCTTGTACGCGGTGACGTCCAGGTTGATGATGTCCCCGTCCTCGAGCACGGTGGAATCGGGGATGCCGTGACAGATCACCTCGTTGAGTGACGTGCAGATGGACTTGGGGAACCCGCGATACTCGAGGCACGAGGGGTATGCCCCGTGATCACACATGTACTCGTGCGCGATCCGGTCCAGTTCATCCGTGGTCACGCCGGGCTTGGCCTCTGCGCCCGCGGCCTGCAGCGCACGGGCGGCGATCCGGCCGGCCTCGCGCACCAGCTCGATCTCTTCGGGGGTGTACACGTTGGAGGCGTGACCCTCGTTCGCGTCCCGGCGTCCCACGTACTCCGGCCGCTCGATCCCGCCCGGGACGTGGCGCCGCGGGGTAAGGTTCCCGGGGCGTAGCGCGCCGCGCGGTGCGGTGGATCCGGGTGCTGGTGCGAGATTGTGCGTGGTCACGATGGGTCATTGCCTCCTGCGGCGATCGCGGGCGTGTTCGTGCTGTGAGGCGTCAAGGCGCCCCGAACACCTGGTTCAGCAACTAGCCTAATCCTTGAGTCCCGGGCCCGTTCGGCCGGGAAGGTTCGCGACCCCGCCGCGGGGCGGGTGTACGGCGCACGGCGCCGCACAGGGAGGAAGATCATGGCCGAGTACTGGTACAACCTCTACACCAAGCAGGTCGAGGAAGGCCCCAAGGACGACTACCGCAAGCTCATGGGCCCCTACGCGACCCGCGAGGAGGCCTCGCGCGCCCTCGAGCGCGCCGCGGAGAACACCAAGCGCTGGGACGAGGAGGACGCCGCGTTCAAGGGTGACTGACCCTGTAGGGCCGGGCGGCGACGTCGCCCGGTCCCATTCTGGTTCGGGGCGACCCGGGCGTCACCCCCGGTAGGAGTGCTCCTCGGCCGGGAACGCACCGGAGCGGACGTCGGCCACGTAGCCGCGCACGGCGTCGTCGGCGACCTGAGCGAGCTGCGCGTACTGCTTGACGAAGCGCGGCATCTTCCCGGTGCGCAACCCCAGCATGTCCTGCCACACGAGCACCTGGCCGGTGGTCACATTCCCGGCGCCGATCCCCACCGTGGGGATCCGCAGCTCGTCCTCCACTCGTGCCGCGGCGTCCGCGGACACCATTTCCAGGACGACGGCGAAGCACCCGGCGTCCTGCACGGCACGGGCGTCGCGCAGTAGCTGCTCCCCGGCCTCGCCGCGGCCCTGGATCCGGAACCCGCCCAGCGCGTGCTCGGACTGCGGGGTGAATCCGACGTGACCCATGACAGGGATCCCAGCGCGCACCACGGCGGCCACGTGCTCCGCGAGCGCTTCCCCCGCCTCGATCTTCACGGCGTGCGCGCCGGACTCCTTCATGATCCGCGCCGCGCTGCGCACGGCCTGATCCGGGGACTCCTCGTACGAGCCGAAGGGCAGGTCCACGACCACGAGGCTGCGCTGTACGCCGCGCACGACCGCGGCGGAGAACGTGATCATGTGCTCGAGCGTGACCGGCAGGGTGGACTCGTGTCCGAGCACCGTGTTGCCGAGTGAATCACCCACGAGCAGGACGTCCACGCCGGCTCGGTCGAAGATCCCCGCGGTGAGCGTGTCGTAGCTCGTGAGCATGGAGAACTTCTCCCCGGCGTCCTTGGCACGCTGCAGGTGCAGGGTCCGCACGCGGGCGATCTGGGCGAGGGATTTCTCGGCGGGGGAACCGGACGAAGGTTGCGTTTCGCTCATGGTGTCAGGGTACCGGCCGGTCGGGCCCAGGGGTTCCGGGCGGGGAGCGGCACTGACTCGGCGACCCGATCTCCGTGCGGACCGGGGCGGGAACACGCAAGCGGACAGATGGGGGAGACGGGCGCGAGGAACGCTGCTGCGACCGATACAGTTGTGACGTGGCTCGTCCCGGGCATGGCCCCGGCGCGTGAGCCCGCAGCCGCTGTGTCACACGCCCCAGGAATCCGAGGTGGACCCATGGACCGTCAGCAAGAATTCGTTCTGCGCACCATCGAGGACCGGGACGTCCGGTTCGTCCGGTTGTGGTTCACGGACGTCGTGGGGACCCTCAAGTCCATTGCGCTGGCACCCGCTGAGGTGGAGGCCGCGTTCGAGGAGGGCCTCGGGTTCGACGGCTCCTCGATCGAGGGGCTGTCGCGGATCTTCGAGTCCGACATGCTCCTGCAACCGGATCCCTCCACGTTTCAGTTGCTGCCGTGGCGCGGGGAGGACGAGCCGACCTCCCGGATGTTCTGCGACCTGAAGACCCCGGACGGTGAGCCCTCCGCGGCAGATCCCCGCGGGGTTCTGCGCCGCGTGCTCGCCAAGGCCTCGGACATGGGCTTCACGTGCTACACCGCTCCCGAGATCGAGTTTTACCTGTTGCGCTCGCCCGAGCTGGACCCGCGCACCGGCGAACCCGTACCGGTGGACTACGAGGGGTACTTCGATCACGTCCCGGGGGGAGTGGTCCAAGACTTCCGCCGCACCGCGGTGAACATGCTCGAATCGGTGGGCATCTCCGTGGAGTTCTCGCACCACGAGGCCGGACCGGGTCAGAACGAGATCGACCTGCGCTACGCGGACGCGCTGCAGACCGCGGACAACATCATGACGTTCCGCACCGTGGTGCGCGAGGTGGCCCTGTCCCAGGGGATCTACGCGACCTTCATGCCCAAGCCGTTCTCCCGCCACCCCGGCTCGGGGATGCACACGCACTTCTCCCTGTTCGAAGGGGACACCAACGCGTTCTACGAGGCCGGGGCCGAGTTCCGGCTCTCCGAGACCGGGCGGCACTTCATCGCCGGGCTGCTGCGCCACGCCCCCGAGTTCACGTCCGTGACCAATCAGTTCGTGAACTCCTACAAGCGACTGTGGGCCGGTGACGAAGCGCCGTCGTACATGTCCTGGGGCCACAACAACCGCTCGGCGCTGGTGCGTGTGCCGCTCTACAAGCCGGACAAGGTGCAGTCCTCCCGGATCGAGTACCGGGGGATCGACTCCGCGACGAACCCGTACCTGTCCTACGCCGCGCTGCTGGGGGCGGGGCTCAAGGGGATCGAGAACGAGTACGAGCTGCCGCCCGTGGAGATGGACGACGTGTTCGCCATGAGCAGCGCCGAGCGCCGCGCCGTGGGCCACCAACCCCTGCCGGGCAGCCTCCACGACGCGATCCGGCTGACCGAGGAATCGGAGTTCATGGCGGAGCTGCTGGGCGAGCAGGTCTTCGAGTACTTCCTGCGCAACAAGCGCCGCGACTGGGATCAGTACCGCCAGGAGGTCTCGCCCTACGAACTGCGGACCAACCTGGGCATCCTGTAGGGGCAGACCATGACTGACACCCCGGGTACCGCCAAGGAGCGCGCGGAGAAGATCTCGGCCAAGCAACTGATCTCGATCGGTTTCGCGGACGTCACGAATGCCCGGCGCTGGCTGGGGTTCCGGGAATTGGACGGCGTGGACTTGTCCGCGCTGCTCGCGGGACTGGCCCACGCGGCGTCGCCGGACGTGGCGCTGCAGCTCATCGTGCGGCTCATCGAGAACCACCCGGAGGTCGCGCGGCGAATCAACGGGGACCCCCGAGAGTCCGAGACCATGTTCCGCTTGCTGGGTGCGTCCGAGGCGTTGGGGGAGTTCCTGCTGCGCGCCCCCGAGAACCTGGACCTGCTGGACATCCCGCCCGTGGACGAGCCGAGGGCGGACCGCGCGGAGGTCTTCCGTGCGGCGCTGCTCGAATCCGTGGGCGCCGATCCGCAGGCGGACACCCCGGTGGCATCGCTCACGGGACAGGACGCGCACAAGGCGTTGCGCGTGGCCTATCGCCGCGGGCTCGCGCGCGTGGCCGTCCGGGACGTCGGGGCCGTGGACCCGGTGGCCTACATGCCCGCCGTCGGCCGGCAACTCGCGGACCTCGCCGGGGCCGCCCTCGAGGCCGGCCTGGCGGTGGCGCGCGCTCACGCCGCCGAGCGCTGGGACCCCGCCCTCGTGGAGCAGGTACGGCTCGCGGTGATCGGCATGGGCAAGTGCGGCGCCCGAGAGCTGAACTACATCTCGGACGTGGACGTGGTCTACGTCGGGGAGACCCGGGCCTCCGACGCCGGGGACACCCCGGACGAGAGCACGAGCACGGAGATCGCCACCGAGATGGCCCACACCCTCGCGCAGGCCATGATGGCCGCCGGTCCCGAGCCGGCGTTGTGGGAAGTGGACGCGAACCTACGGCCCGAGGGCAAGGACGGGCCGCTCGTGCGGACACTGGACTCCCACGTGCGCTATTACAAGCGCTGGGCCAAGTCCTGGGAGTTCCAGGCGCTGCTCAAGGCCCGGTGCGTCGCGGGCGATCAGGACCTCGGGAGGCGCTACGAGGCGGCCATCGCGCCGTTCATCTGGTCATCCGCCGAGCGCGAGGGCTTCGTGGAATCCGTCCAGGCCATGCGCCGCAGGGTCACGGAGAACATCCCTGAGGCGGACCGGGACCGGCAGATCAAGCTCGGACCCGGGGGACTGCGGGATGTCGAGTTCACGGTGCAGTTGCTACAACTCGTACACGGACGCTCGGATGAGACCGTCCGCACGCGTGCCACCACCGAATCCCTCGCGGCGCTGAGCGCGGGTGGCTACATCGGCCGCGCGGACGCCGAGGAGTTCGGACTCAACTACCGATGGCTGCGGTTGCTCGAGCACCGGATCCAGTTGTTCCGCATGCGGCGGACGCACCTGATGCCGCGCGACGAACGGGAACTGGCCGTCGTCGCCCGGTCCGTGGACGGCGCCGCCGAGCGCACGCACCCCACGGCCCAGAAACTCGTGAGCGACTGGAACGCGGCCAAGCGCTCCGTGCGCAGCATGCACGAGCGGATCTTCTACCGTCCCATGCTCGCGGCGCTCGCCAACGCGCCCGCGGACACCACCCTCACGACCGACGCCGCTCGGGACCGCCTCGCGGCACTCGGGTACCAGGACACCAAGGCCGCGATGCGACACATCGAGGCCCTCTCGCGCGGCGTGAGCCGGCGAGCCGAGATCCTGCGCACGCTGCTGCCGGTGCTGCTCGACTGGCTCGCTGAGGGCGTGGACCCGGACGCCGGTCTGCTCAACCTGCGCAGGGTGTGCGAGGCTCTGGGCAACACACCCTGGTTCCTGCGATTACTGCGGGATTCCAACGCCGCGGCCGAGCGGTTGTGTCACATCCTCTCGAGTTCTCGGTACGTCTCGGACCTGCTCGAAACCTCTCCCGAGGCGACGGCGTGGTTGGGCGACGACTCCCAGCTGGCCACCCGGTCCCTGGACGAGCTCGTGTCACAGATGCGCGCGCAGGTCGCTCGGCACCACGACCCGGGCGAGGCCATCCGGGCCGTGCGCCAGATCCGGCGCCGCGAACAGTTGCGCATCGCGCTCGCGGACACGAGCGGCGTCGCCAGCGTGGAGACCACCGTGACGGGTCTTTCGGACGTGGACCAGGCCACCGTGATGGCCGCGCTGTACCTTGCCCGCACCGAGTACGCGGCCGCGCACGACGGCGCTGTCCCCGCCGAGGTGCTCGTGATCGCCATGGGGCGCCAGGGCGGGCGCGAGATCGGTTTCGGCTCGGACGCGGACGTGATGTACGCGTACGCACCCGCCCCGGACGCGGACCCCGGGGAAGCGCGCAGTGCCGCGGAAACCGTGCTCAACCGCATGGTCAAGCTCCTGAAGCAACCGTGCACGCCGCCCGTGGTCGCCGAACGGGTTCTGGAGATCGACAACGACCTGCGTCCGGAAGGGCGCTCGGGCACCATGGTGCGGTCGGTGGCCTCGTACGCCGAGTACTACGAGCGCTGGGGTCAGACCTGGGAGTTCCAGGCCCTGACCCGCGCCCGGTACATGGCCGGTTCCGAGGACGTGGCCCAGGCGTTCTTCCGTGTGGTGGACCGCTTCCGGTACCCGGCCGAATTCACGGACCGTCAGCTCGTGGACATCCGGCGCATGAAGGCGCGCGTGGAGAGCGAGCGGATGCCCCGCGGGGCAGATCCCACCCGGCAGGTGAAGCTGGGCAGGGGTGGGCTCTCGGACGTGGAATGGCTCGTGCAGTTGCTGCAGCTGCAGCACGCGCACGAGGTCCCCGAGCTGCGCACCACCTCCACGCTGCCCGCGCTGAACGCCGCGGTGGCCGCCGACCTCGTGGGCCCGGAGGACGCCGCCGTACTGGAGCACGCGTGGAAACTTGCCACGGACATCCGCAACGGCAACGTCCTGCGCTCCGGGCGGGCCTCCGATTCCGTGCCGTCACGCCGGGTGGACCTCGAGGCCGTGGCCCGGTGGATCGGCTACGAACCCGGTTCCGCCGCGCAGCTCGAGGAGGACTACCTGCGGATCACCCGGCAGTCCCGCTCGGTATTCGAGCGGTTGTTCTACGGCCGCTAGTTCTGCGCCCGACCGTTCGTGCCGTCCTCGTAGGCCGCGTCCCGCGAGCCCACCTGACGCGCGACCGACAGGTGCCCGCCCAGGTAACCGCCCAGGCCGGCGGCGGACATGCCGCCCAATGCCAGGACGCACCCCAGCCCGTGGCGTCCGGTGCGGCGGGCCACCCACGAGGCGAGTTGCAGACCCGTGGCCAGGCCGTTGGACCCGGCGTGGATCACGGCCACACGTTTGTCCCGGTTCTGCAGCCCGTGGTACTCGGCCCATCCGGTCAGGGCAGATGGCACCGCCGAGAGGACACCCACGCCCGTGAGCACCCGCGCGGCACGGGCGGAGTCACGGCCACCCATGAGGTCGAGCACGAGCGCGCTCATCCACGTGCCCATGGGCACCTCGATGAGCAGCGGGTGCAGCGCGTGGCCCACCTGCTTGCCCTGCAGGAGGTCGCGAACGGTCGGATTCCCGGCCACAGCGGTGGCCACGGAATCTGCCGAGCCCACCAAGGGGTCCAGGGCACTGCTGCCCTCGACCGTTTTCATCAGGGGAGTCAGGGGGCTCTCGGCATTCGAGGCGGGGTATTGGGTGGACTCGTTCATGGTCGGTCCTCTCAGATGTGGGATGTCCCGCCATCCTCGCACCCCGCGGCGGGGAATGCACCCGCCCCTCGGGGTGTCCCGGTCCTGCGTGGAGTGGGCCAGTCAGCCCGGCGCTGCCTGTTGTGGTAGACCCGCCCGCTTCAACTGAGCAAAGGCATCCCGGGGTGCCGCTGGGCTGCGTTTGCTCCACTGGATTTTCGGTAGAACGGGCTGGTAAGTGGCGCCCCAGGAGGGAGTCGAAAACGCCACCCCGTCGAATTGCAGGGCGGAAACGCGCGGAACTTTGCGGAACGCGGCAATACGGGCACGGTCCATATCCCTGGTGCTGTTGAGGTAGTCAACACAGCCGACGCGACCCTGGGTCAGCCGTGCTGCAGGCTGCACCATTCCTTGGCGCTCGCGTGCTGGATCCGGTCGGCCAGCATGGGCTGACCCCGTTTGGTAGGTCCGGTGGTTGTGTGAGTCGTCCTGTTGCCCGGGGGTCCGGGCAGTGAGACTGGTCAGATCATGACGAACAGCAGGAAGCGTCACACCTCGGAGCAGGTCGTCCGTAAGCTCGGGCAGGCCGACAGGATGCTCGCGGGCGGTAGCGACATCGCCGGGGTGTGTCGAGAGCTCGGAGTGTCCGAGCAGACGTACTACCGGTGGCGGAACCAGTACGGCGGGCTGAAGGCCGACGACGCGAAGCGGCTGAAGGAGCTCGAGAAGCAGAACGCCACGCTCAAGCGGCTGCTCGCCGAGGCAGAGCTCGAGAAGGCCGCGCTCAAGGAGCTGGCTGAGGGAAACTTCTAGGCCCGGGCAGGCGCCGCGCCGCCGTCGACCACCTCAAGCGCAAGCTGCGGGTGAGCGAACGAATGGCGTGCCGTCTGGCCGGGCTGAGCAGGTCCGCATACCGTCGCCCGCTCCAGGGTGAGACGACAGCCGACCCGGACCTGGCGTTGCGGGACTGGCTGCGGGCGTATGCGAAGAAGCACCCGCGGTGGGGATACCGCAGGGCCTACCACGATGCCCGCGGCGAGGGGTGGGTCGTGAACCACAAGAAGATCCAACGGCTCTGGCGCGAGGAAGGGCTGCGCGTCCCGCAGCGGCGTCGCCGCAAACGCGTTGGGTCTTCGACCGTCGACGCCCCGGCAGCGGTCGCACCGAACCTCGTGTGGGCGGTGGACTTCCAGTTCGACGCGGACGAGCAGGGCCGTCCGATCAAGATCTGCTCCATCGTCGACGAGCACACCCGCGAGTGCATCGGCGGGCTCGTCGAACGGTCGATCACCGCGGACCGGCTCACCGCCCACCTCGAGGACCTCGTCGCCGTCCGCGGCGCCCCCGCGGTGCTCCGATCCGACAACGGCCCCGAGTTCATCAGCGACGCGATGGCCGACTGGGCCGGCACCCGCACCGGCCTGTTCTACATCCCGCCCGGCTCGCCCTGGCACAACGGGTACGTCGAGTCGTTCAACAGCAGGCTCCGCGACGAGTGCCTGAACATCAACAGCTTCTACTCGCTGCTCCACGCCCAGGTCGTGATCGGCGACTGGAAGACCGGATACAACCACGACCGCCGGCATTCATCGCTCGGCTACCTCGCACCCGTCGACTACGCTCGGCAATGCACCCATCAATCGGAAACCGACGACTCGCACAGCGACCGGACCGAATGAAGGGGGCGGCCCAGCCTCCCCCGGCATCTCGGGGAACGTTCACAGTGTTCTCACGTGAAGGGACGCTGCTGCACGACGCGGAGAAGAGGTGCCA
>NZ_LZMM01000073.1:0-7580 GCF_001665945.1 Kocuria sp. ICS0012
CCCCCGCGGGGGGCCCCCCCCCCCCCCCCCCCCCCCCCCCCCCCCCCGGGCCCCCGGGGGCCCCCCCCCCCCCCGCCCCCCCCCCCCCCCCCCCCCGGGGGGGGGGGGGGGCGACGTCGTCGGACAGGGCCGGGTCCCGGATGTGGAACCCGGCCGCGCGGGAATTACTTCTTGGGGGTATGCAGCAGCTTCTTGTTGGCGAACTCCTCGATGCCGAACGGGCCGAGCTCACGGCCCACACCGGAGCGCTTGACGCCGCCGAAGGGCAGGTCCGGAGCGGTGCCGGTGACCTCGTTGACGAACACCATGCCGGAGTCCACACGCTTGGCGACCTCCAGGGCCTCGGCCTCGTCGGCGCCGAAGACGGAACCGCCCAGACCGAACGAGGAGGAGTTGGCCAGCTCGATGGCCTCGTCCACGTCCTTGACCTTGTAGACCACAGCTACCGGGCCGAAGATCTCCTCGGCGTAGGCGCGCATCTCGGGGGTCACGTCCGCGAGCAGCGTGGCCTCCATCCAAGCACCGGGCTTGTCCAGCTTCTTGCCGCCGGCCAGCACCGTGGCACCCTTGTCCACGGCGTCCTGGACCTGCTCCATGATCTCGTCACGCGCGGACACGGTGCACAGCGGGCCCAGGAAGGTCTTCTCGTCCGTGGGATCGCTCGGGGTGATCCCCTGCACGGCCTCCGCGAAGTTCTCCACGAAGGTCTCGTACGCGTCCTCGAGCACGATGAACCGCTTGGCGTTGGTGCACGCCTGGCCGTTGTTGTTCATGCGCCCATTCACGGCCTGCTTAACGGTGCGTTCCACGTTCTTATCGTCGAGCACGATGAAGGGGTCCGAACCGCCCAACTCCAGCACAACCTTCTTGAGGTTCTTGCCGGCGGTCGCGGCCACGGAGGCACCCGCACGCTCGGAGCCCGTGAGGGACACACCCTGGACGGCGGGGTCCGGGATGATGATCTCCGCGATCTGGTCGCTGGACGCGAACACGTTGATGTAGACGTCCTCGGGGAAGCCCGCCTCGTGGAACAGCTCTTCCTGCACCAGCGCGGACTGCGGGACGTTACCGGCGTGCTTGAGCAGGATGGTGTTGCCCAGCATCACGTTGGGGGCCGCGAAACGGGCCACCTGGTAGTACGGGAAGTTCCACGGCATGATGCCCAGCAGGACACCCGTGGAGTCCAGGACCACACGGGCTTCTCCCCCGGTGGAGGGGGTCAGGCTGCGGCCCTTCATGAACTCCTCCGCGTTGTCCGCGTAGTAGTCGTAGATCGCGGCGACGATCTGTACCTCGCCCGCGGCCTGCGCGGCCGGCTTGCCCATCTCCTCCGTGAGGATCGCGGCGAGCTCGTCCTGACGCTCGCGGTACAGCTCCGCCATCTTGTGCATCAGCTGAGCGCGCTCGGCCACCGGGACATTGCGCCAGGAGGAGTACTCCTTGGCGGAACGCTGGACGGCGTCCTTGATCTCCTGATCCGTGGCGGTGTCGAACTTCTTGAGGGTCTCACCCGTTGCAGGGTTGATTGTTGCGTAAGCCATGCTGTCAGCGTATGCCCCGCCACACTCTCACGACATAGCGTTCACCGAGGGCGAGACTTCATGACACCTGCCCCCCACCCCGCGCCGTCATTCCCCTCTCTGCCGGGACCTGCTGCCCACCGACGACGACGCCACTCCCACCGCCAAGGGGACCCAGCGCCGTCGCCCTCCGCCCGCTGTCGATGACACGAACTCGCACACAAGCCCCGGGGGCGCCGTCCGCGCGGACAATGGAGCGCAACAACCTCGACCTCCTCGACATCCCAGGACGGCATGCATGACACACGAACGCCATCTCCCGGAGCACGGCGCAGGGTTCAAGAAGGTCCTGGGGCGGCTGGACGCCATCACCCTGGGCGTGGGGGCCATGATCGGCTTCGGCTGGGTGGTCCTCACGGGAGGCTGGCTGAACGACGCCGGGACCATGGGCGCGGTGCTCGCCATGGTGGCCGGAGGGGCGATCATGGCCGTGGTGGGCCTGGTGTACGGCGAACTCGTGGCCGCGATGCCCGCCGCGGGCGGTGAGCACAACTACCTGCTGCGGGGCATGGGTGCCAGGTGGGCATTCATCGGCTCGTGGGCGATCACGGTCGGGTACATCACGATCGTGGCGTTCGAGGCCGTGGCCGTACCTCGCACCGTGGAGTACATCTTCCCGAACCTCAGCCACGTCCCGCTGTGGACGATCGCCGGATTCGAGGTGAACCTCACGTGGGCGCTCGTGGGTGCGCTCAGCGCCGTGGTGATCACGTGGATCAACCTACGCGGTGTGAAGCAGGCGTCCACGGTGCAGGTCTTCGTGATCATCTTCCTGGCGATCGTGGGACTCATGATGGTCTTCGGCGCGTTCACGCGCGGCTCGGAACAGAACATGGAGCCCTTCTTCCACAACGGTGTCTCCGGGTTCTCCCTGGTGCTCGTGGTGGTCCCGTTCCTGTTCGTGGGCTTCGACGTGATCCCGCAGGTCTCCGAGGAGATGCACCTGCCGCCCAAGAAACTGGGCGGCACGATCGTCACCTCCGTGCTGATAGCGACCGCGTGGTACGTGATGGTCATCCTCACCACGTCCTCGGCGATGTCCGCACATGACCTCGCGAACGCGGACATCGCCGTGGCGGACGCGTTCGGCAACCTCTTCACCTCGGGCGCCATGGCCAACGTGCTGCTTGCCGGTGGCCTGGCCGGGATCCTCACGTCCTGGAACTCCCTGCTCATGGGTGCCTCACGTCTGCTCTGGGCCCTGGGCAACTCCCGGATGCTGCCCCGCTGGTTCGCCAAGCTGCACCCCAAGTACGGGACCCCCTCCAATGCCCTGCTGTTCGTGGGGGCGCTGTCCTTCATCGCCCCGTTCTTCGGCACCGAGATGCTCGGCTGGCTCGTGGACTCCGGCTCGCCCTCGATCGTGGTGGCGTACCTGCTGGTGTCGATCGTGTTCGTGATCCTGCGACGCCGCGAACCGGAGATGGAGCGGCCCTACCGGATCGGCGGGAAGCACCACGGCGGTGTGGTGATCGGTGTGCTGTCCGTAGTGCTCTGCCTGGGACTCGCTGTGCTGTATCTGCCCGGGATGCCCGCGGGGTTGGGCACCGCCCCCTACGTGATCTTCGCGCTGTGGTGGGTCCTGGGGCTGATCTTCATGCTGCGCATCCCGCGCGGGATCGCCCCCGGCGCGGACGCCGAGGAGCGGCTCGTGGCAGCGAGCGAGTCACGAACCCGCAGCCGCTGATCGCACCGTTGCGGCCGGGCATACCATGGAGGAAGGGAGCTATGTCCCACGAGTTCGAGACTGCACCGGACCACGCCGAGTGGAGTTCCCAGAAAGGAACCAGATGAGCATCAAAGACCGGGTTTCAGAAGTCCTCGAGGCCACACCCAAGGGCCTCCTGATCAACGGCGAGTGGCGAGATGCCTCCGACGGCGGGACGTTCGACGTCGAGAATCCCGCGACCGGCGAGGTGCTGGCCACGCTGGCCTCCGCGACCGAGGAGGACTCGCGCGCGGCCATGGACGCCGCCGCGAACGCCCAGGAGTCCTGGGCCCGCACGAGTGCTCGCGAGCGTTCCGAGATCCTACGCAGGACGTTCGACCTCGTCCAGGAGCACAAGGACGATCTCGCACTGCTGATGACCCTGGAGATGGGCAAGCCGTTCAAGGAGTCCCAGGGCGAGGTCGTCTACGGCGGCGAGTTCCTGCGCTGGTTCTCCGAGGAGGCCGTGCGTCACTACGGGCGCTACGTGGACACCCCCGAGGGCAACCTCAAGATGATCGTGACCCACAAGCCCGTGGGCCCGTGCCTGCTGATCACCCCGTGGAACTTTCCGCTGGCCATGGCCACCCGCAAGGTGGCCCCCGCGGTGGCCGCCGGGTGCACCATGATCCTCAAGCCCGCGCGCCTGACCCCGCTGACCTCACAGTTCTTCGCGAAGCTCATGATCGAGGCCGGCATCCCCGCGGGTGTGCTCAACGTGGTGTCCTCCGCGTCCGCGTCCAACGTCTCCGGGCCCATCATGGAGGATCCCCGGCTGCGCAAGATCTCCTTCACGGGCTCCACCCCGGTGGGCAAACAGCTCATGAAGACCGCTGCGGACCGCGTGCTGCGTACCTCCATGGAACTGGGCGGCAACGGCCCGTTCATCGTGTTCGAGGACGCGGACCTGGACAAGGCCGTGGATGGCGCCATGGCCGCCAAGATGCGCAACATGGGTGAGGCGTGCACCGCAGCCAACCGCTTCCTGGTGCACGAGTCCGTCGCGGACGAGTTCTCCAAGAAGTTCGCGGAGAAGCTCGACGCCCTCAAGCCCGGCAACGGTCTCGAGGAGGACACCACCGTGGGTCCCCTGGTCGAGAAGAAGGCGCGTGACAGCGTCGCCGAATTCGTCCAGGACGCGCTCGACAACGGCGCCGAGGCCGTCGTGGGCGGCAAGGCCGTGGACGGACCGGGGTACTTCTTCGAGCCCACCCTGCTGACCGGCGTGACCGAGCAGTGCCGCGTGTTCAAGGAGGAGATCTTCGGCCCCGTGGCCCCCGTGATCACGTTCAAGGACGAGGACGACGCCGTCCGCCTGGCCAACGCCACCGAGTACGGCCTGGCGTCCTACGTGTTCACCGAGGACATCTCGCGTGCCCTGCGCATCGGCGACCGCATCGAGTACGGCCTACTGGGCATGAACGTGGGAGTGATCTCCAACGCCGCGGCGCCGTTCGGCGGCGTCAAGGAATCGGGCCTGGGCCGCGAGGGCGGCGCCGAGGGCATCGAGGAGTACACCACCGTGCAGTACATGGGCATGCCCTCGCCCTGGGCCTGAGCACGCCCGCGCCCGCCTGACGGGAGGAGGGCCCCACGAGGGTCCGAACTCCCGGCACCGGCCGCACACGGACCCGCCTCGGCTGGAGCCCCGGATCACCGGGGCTTTCCGGGGCGGATCCGATTATCGAGTTTTCGCGTCCCCGTGCCGCTGTAGTGAAAGGGCAACCGAACATGGCTGACATCGAATACCGGCTCGAGCAGAAGCGCGATCTGAAGACCGCCCTCCCGGGCCCCAAGTCGCAGGAACTCGCGGCGCGGCGGGAGAAGGCGGTCGCGGCCGGTGTCGCCTCCTCCGTGCCCGTCTACGCGGACGAGCTCGACGGCGGCATCATCAAGGACGCGGACGGCAACCAGCTCATCGACCTGGGCTCCGGCATCGCCGTGACCTCCGTGGGCGCCACCGCGCCCAAGGTTGTGGAGAAGGTGCGCGAGGCCGTGGGTAAGTTCACCCATACGTGCTTCATGGTGACCCCCTACGAGGGGTACGTGGAGGTCGCCGAGAAGATCGCGTCCCTGACCCCTGGGGCCTTCGACAAGCGCGCCGCGCTGTTCAACTCCGGTTCGGAGGCCGTGGAGAACGCCGTGAAGATCGCGCGCATGCACACCAAGCGCAACGCGGTCGTGGTCTTCGACCACGCCTACCACGGCCGCACCAACCTGACCCTGGCCATGACCTCCAAGGTCATGCCGTACAAGCAGGGATTCGGGCCGTTCGCCAACGAGGTGTACCGCGTTCCCATGTCCTACCCCTTCCGCGATCCGGAGGGCATGACGGGCGAGGACGCCGCCAAGCGCGCCCTGTCCCTCGTGGAGAAGCAGGTGGGTGCGGAGAACGTGGCCGCGATCGTGATCGAGCCCATCCAGGGTGAGGGCGGGTTCATCGTCCCGGCCCCGGGCTTCCTGCCCGCCCTGTCGCAGTGGTGCAAGGACAACGGCGCGGTCTTCGTCGCGGACGAGGTCCAGGCTGGCGTGGCCCGCACGGGCAAGTGGTTCTCCTCCGAGTACGAGGGTGTCGAGCCGGACCTCGTGACCTTCGCCAAGGGCATCGCCGGCGGTATGCCGCTGTCCGGCGTGGTGGGCCGCGCGGAGCTCGTGAACGTGGTGCACGGTGGCGGCCTGGGCGGCACCTACGGCGGTAACCCCGTCGCGTGCGCGGCCGCTCTCGGCGCGATCGAGACCATCGAGGACTGGAACCTCGCGGACCGTGCCCTCGAGATCGAGAAGATCATCAAGGATGAGCTCGGCTCCCTGGCAGAGTCCTCCCCCATCGTGGGCGAGCTGCGTGGGCGCGGCGCCATGATGGCGCTCGAGTTCGTGAAGCCCGGCTCCAAGGAACCCAACGCGGACGCCGCCAAGCAGATCGCGGCCAAGTGCCTCGAGCAGGGCGTCGTCATCCTCACGTGTGGCACGTTCGGCAACAACGTGCGTCTGCTGCCGCCGCTCGTGATCGACTTCGACCTGCTGCGCGAGGGCCTACGGATCTTCTCCAAGGCCATCGAGGAGGTCGGCGCCTGATCCGCGCTTCTTGAGCTTTACCGCGTACGACGGCGGGCGGTCACCGGGGTTCCGGTGGCCGCCCGTTCGCGTGTCCGGCGCGCACGGCTGGGGTATCCGTCAAACGCACGACATCGACTGAGCCGCAGTCAGCCCGAAGGCGGGCTCTACCCCCCACAGTTCCCCAGGGAGCGTCCGATCCGGAGCCCGCAGGCTACCTCACGTACACCGTGGCTTCCAGAGTCGAGTTGCCCAGGTAGTGGCCCACGGAGGCGACGCTGGTTTTGGTGGCAGCAGATGTGTCCGGTGACTGGATGACGGCGCAGGATCCCCCGTGAGAAAGTTCCGCCAGCGAGGCCGCCTCATATTCTTTGGACTTCGCATCGCCGCTGAGTGGGGGCGCACCGCTCTCAGTCACCGCGTACTGGAAGGGCCGCCAATTGTGGCCGTTCGCGTTGACGCCAGTCTCCATGAGCTGTTCCTGGGTGACGGCATGTGAACACAATGCGCTGGGCCGCCCCCTTCATTCGGTCCGGTCGCTCTGTGAGTCGTCGGTTTCGATTTGATGGGTGCACTGCAGAGCGTGCTCGGCCCGGGGGTAGGTAGCCGAGCGATGAGTGCCGACGCTGATGGTTGTACTCGGTCTTCCAGTCGCCGATCACGACCTGGGCGTGCAGCAGTGAGTAGAAGCTGTTGATGTTCAGGCACTCGTCGCGGAGGCGGCTGTTGAACGATTCGACGTATCCGTTGTGCCAGGGCGAGCCGGGCGGAATGTAGAACAGGCCGGTGCGGGTGCCGGCCCAGTCGGCCATCGCGTCGCTGATGAACTCGGGCCCGTTGTCGCTGCGGAGCACACCCGGTGCACCGCGGACGGCGACGAGCTCTTCGAGGTGGGCGGTGAGCCGGTCGGCGGTGATCGACCGCTCCACGAGCCCGCCGATGCATTCGCGGGTGTGCTCGTCGACGATGGAGCAGATCTTGATCGGGCAGCCCCGCTCGTCGGCGTCGAACTGGAAGTCCACCGCCCATACGAGGTTCGGTGCGACTGCCGCCGGGGCGTCGACGGTCGAGGATCCGACACGCTTGCGGCGTCGCCGCTGCGGGACGCGGAGGCCTTCGGCTCGCCAGAGGCGTTGGATCTTCTTGTGGTTGACCGCCCAGCCCTCACCCCGGGCGTCGTGATACGCCCGCCGGTACCCGTAGCGGGGATGCTTCTTCGCCCACGCGCGCAGCCAGTC
>NZ_LZMM01000074.1:0-11861 GCF_001665945.1 Kocuria sp. ICS0012
GCTCCGCCCCCCGTGGTTCCCGCACCCCCGGTCGCTCCCGCACCGCCCGCCGCGCCGGTACCCCCGGCGCCCACGAGCACCCCTCGGCCCGTTCCGTCCACGGCTATGCCCGAGCCCACGAAGAGCCAGGCACCGGAACCGACCCGCGCACCTCGGCCGCCCCAACCACCGGCGCCCACGCGGCCGGCGGCGCCGACCGCCGATCCGGACCCCACACAGAAGGGGACTAAGCCCGCGCCGATCACCACACCAGGGAAGGGACAAGCCTCTCCTGGTCGGTGAGCGACCCGTGCTGGCCCACCATGGCCAGGGGCCGGGTTCCCTGTCGGGAGACGTCGTACAGGGCGATGTCCTCGCGGGCCAGCACCCACACGTCGCCTGCTCGTTCGAGCAATCCTTGATCCGGCGCGGGGCCGAAGTACCCGTGCGCCGCAAGGTGCTGCTTGGTGGCCACCCACACGACGTTCCCGTAGTGCGCGCTCCAACGGCTTGCCAGTTCTTCCGGATCGGTGTCCGCGTCCGTGTGCAGTTGTACCGCCCGGGGCTCACCCGCGGTGAGCCGCACCCCGGCCATGAGCTCGGGGACCGCGCTGTAGTCCACGCGGTGCTCGGGGGCCACGTCCACCATGCCATGGTCCGCGGTGAGGATCACCCGGGTGTTGGCGGGCAATTTGGTCACGAGCCGCTTGAGCGCGGAATCAAGTTCCTCGAGGGAGCGTAACCAGTCGTCCGAGCGCCACCCCGCTTTGTGACCGGTCTTGTCCAGCTCGTCCCAGTAGAAGTACACGAGCCCGCGCCTGCCCTCCCGCAGTTGCTCAAGGGTGCGCGCGGTGCGGGCGTACACACCGTGGGCGCCCACGAAACGGCCACCACGCAGCACGGCCCTCGTAAGGGCGGAGGACTCGAAGCGTGGTGAGCTCACCGTCACGGCGTCCGCGTGCTGCGCGGCGCGCTCCAGGACCGTGGGCTCGGGTTGCCAGGCAAGCGGGTCCACGTCTGAGGGCCAGTTGCCGAGCATGTTGACCACGCGGTCGGAGGCGGGGTCCACGACGTCGTAGCCGAGCATGCCGTGACGCCCCGGTGTGGCTCCGGTGCCCAGGCACGAGAGCGAGACGGACGTGGTCGTGGGGAACGCGGCATCGAGCTCACCGAGTGACTGGGCCGCGCGCAGGGTGGGCGCGTAGCTCGCCGTCTCCCTCAGCAAGCGCGAGCCGAGACCGTCCACGAGCACCACCACATAGCGTTGCGCGGACGGCAAGCTGAGGGCGTTGCGGAAACCGGGGACGCCCAGGGCCGCGGCCGCGGAACCCATGACCTCCGCGACGCTGCGCGAACCGTAGCGCGGCGCACGCGGCAGCTCCGGGGCGGCGGGATCCTCCACATTCACGCGTTGCGCCCCGAATCGCGGCCGTTGAACCGGTGACCGAACCGCGGTCGCGATGCCGGCGGTTCGGGACGGGCCGCGGCGGGGTGCTGCGGCGGGGACTGCGCGATCTGCGCACCGGAATCCGTCAGCGGTGCCACATTGGCCCGGCGCAGCGTGCGCGCGAACTCGCGAGCGCCCTCCACGGCCTCCTGCCCGTCCGCCTCGGAGCTGATGCGCATGACCACGTCCTCGCTCGCGGCAGTGCCCGTGTAACCGTGGTCCGCCTGGCACTCGGGGTCCTCGCACATCGCGGGATACAGCTCGAGCTGTTGGGTCCCGGTCCAGCTCACGGCCAGGTTCAGCTCCATGATCGCGGTGCCCGGGACGTAGTTCTGCGGCTGGTGGTACGCGTAACTCAGCGTGACCGAGCGGATCTGGGAGATCGGCACGGTCTCGGACGAGACCCGAGCCACGGTGTCCGAACCGTTCTCGTCATACTGTTGGTCGTCCACGTGCGTGATGTGCAGGACGTCCTCCGCGAGCACGAGGGCCGTGATGTGCCGGTGCAACTCCGTGTTGGTGAAATGGGTTTCCAACTGCACCAGGTGGGACACCGGGCGCCGCCCGTCCAGGGAGTCCATGACCACGTCCGTGACCAGTTGCGGATAGAAACCCGCCTTCTCGATGTCCTGGACCAGGCGCGATCCATCGGGTGCTGAGTATGTCATGGCGCCATTGTCCTCCACCGCGCCGCCCGGGGCACATTGCGACCCTTCGCGGTCCGGCACACGGCGCAACCCTCCGCCGCCCGGCGCCTCACGGGGCCACCACGCACGAAACTGTGCCGTCCTCGAGCTTCGAACAGATCGGGGTCACGTCCGTGGTGGGCGCCGGTTCCGGGTCCCTCGTGGGAGAGATGGTGGGGGCCGGTGTCTGCACCGGTGACGGATCACCGCCCCACTGCACCAGCACGGGGCCGAGCCACAGGTACCCCGCGGCGAGGGCCAGGAGTGCGAGCGTGAGCGCTAGGACCCACCACGGCCAGCGGACCGCTCGCCGAGCGTGCGGCTCCCGTTCGTCCGCCGTGCCACCCGGGTCCACGCCGCCACCGGCTCCCGTGTCCGCTTCCCGCCCTCTGGCAGCCAGGCCGGTTGCGGTACCCACGGCAGTGATACCGGTGGGGTTCACGCCCGTGAAGCCCGCAGGATCCACGATCGTGATCTCCTCGGACCGGTCCGGAGCGCTCGCCCCTCCCGAGGTGCCCACGGGGTGCCTTTCGAGCATCGCGGGCGTGCCCTCCACGGGGTTCAGCCGCTCGGTCGTGTCCTGCCCAGCACCGGTTCCGATCGCGTGCGCAGCGGTCACCTCGTTCACGGGGGCGAAGGGGCGCAACCGGTCACCGCCGCGCTCGGCCATAGGCCGGTGCTCACCCCCGGCGATCACCTTCCGGTGCACCGCGTGCCACGCGATGGGCGCCTCCGTGGTCCCGCCCGCCCCGGGAGGTAACCGCGCGGCGTCGAGCACCGGGGACAGCTCACGCTCCGTGGTGGGTTCGAGGACGTCGAAGACCTCGAACGGCTCGCCATCCACCGTCTCGCTGGGCCGGTCCCGGCGGGCGGCCGCCGTGGCCGTGAGACTCGCGAGCAGCTGGTCGGCGGCGCGCGTGCGCTCCGCGGGCACGATGCTGAGCAGTCCGGCCACGCCCGCGTGTAACAGCGGGGAACCCCCGAACAAGCCGAGGCGGGCCACGTCCTCCGGGCGCAAGGGGTCGCCACTGAGATCCACCTCGGGCAGGACCATGCGCACCGCCGTGACCCCGGCGGCATAAAGGTCCATGGTGCGAGACGGATTCCCCGGGGCGTACGCCTCGGTCGGCAGGTACCCGGGGGTACCCACCACGGTGCCGGCGTGCGTGAGGCGCGCATCGGTCACGCGCACGGCGATCCCGAAGTCCGCGAGCCGGGCCACGGGGGTCCCCGAACCCGTGGGTTCGAGCAGCACGTTGGCGGGCTTGACGTCCCGGTGCACCCAGCCGTGCTCGTGGACGAAGCGCAGTGCCTCGAGCAGCTGACACATCAGCTCCTCCGCGAGCCAGTCCGCCACGGGACCGTTGTCCTGCAGCGCGGCCTCGAGGGTGCCCCCGGACACGAGCTCCATGGCGATGGCCACGTGTTCGTCCTCCGCGGCCCAGCCGTACGGAGCCACGACGTGCGGGTGCTCGAGGTCCACGGACTGTTCCCGCACGAAGCGCAACAGCTCCGCCGAATCACGCTGCCGCAACACCTTGGCCGCGCATTCCCTGCCCCGGCGCAGGTCGTGGGCTCGCCACACGGCCCCGCTGCCACCCTCGGCGATGGGTGTCAGCAGTTCGAAGCGTCCGGCTATCGTGTCCCGCACTCGGTTCGCGGTCCCGTGCTAGCCCAGCATGGCGCGCCGGGCGCTGTCCGTGCGTTGTCCCGGGTCCCCGATCTTGACCGCGGCAGAAAGCACCGTGACGACGGATCCGGAGAGCACGACCGGGTTCAGTTCCAGGAACGCGATCTCGGGGAAGCGGTCCTTGAGAAAGGCCACATGGTTGATCAGCTGCTCCAATCCGGTGGTGTCCACGGGCGGGACGCCCTGGTAGCCGAACAGTTTCCGCGCGGCCTTGGGCGCGCGCACCATGCGAGTGATGTCCCGGTCGGTCAGCGGGGGCACGCGGTGGGCCCAGTCGTCCAGCAGGTGCACGGCGTCCCCGGCCATCCCGAAGGACAGGACGGGACCGATGAGTGGGTCCTCCGCGGCGCGCACCACCACGGTCTGACCCGTGGGCGCCATGGACTGCACCTCGAAATCGCTCGCGTTCCAGCCCGCGAGCGTGCGCTTCATGGTCTCGATCGCGGCACCCAGTTGGTCCGCGTTCGCGATGTTGAGCACCACGCCACCCAGGTCCAGGCGGTGGCGCAGGAACGGGTCCGTGGTCTTCAGGGCCACGGGGTAGCCGAGCCGTTCGGCGGCGGCGTACGCGGCCTCCGGGTCCGTGAACCGCACGGACTCGAGCACGCGGATCCCCGCGAGACCCAGCAGCTCGTTGCGCTCGGCGATCTCCAGTTCGTAGAGCGCGTCCCCGCTGATCTTCTCGCGCAGCCGTTCCAGGAACTTCTCGACGCCGTCGGAATCGAACTCCTCGGGCGACACCATCACGCCCTGGTCCTGCGAGCGCCATGTCATGTAGTCCACGACGCTCGCAAGCGCGCGCAGGGCGGCGCCGGGCGAATCGAAGCACGGCAGGGCGGCGTCGTCCGCGGTGTGCACGGACGAGGTCATGGCCTCGGGGCCGTACTGACCCGTGAACACGACCACGGTCGTTCGGTCGGCGTCGCGCGCGGCCCGGGCGACGTCGCTCGCGAGCGTCGCGGTGTCCAGGCCGCGCACGGGCATGAGCACGAGCACGACGCTGTCGACCGCATCCGACGAGAGCTGAGCGCGCACGGCGTCCAGGACGGCCTCGTGCGCCCGCTCGGGCCCGTTGGAGGTGTCCACGGTGCCGTCCACGACGGCGGGGTCGAGCCGTAGGCGCAGGGCCGTGTCCTCGGCGAGCTGCGCGAGCGCGAGCGCGTTCGAGACCACGGCCACGCGCGGGGAGGCGGGCAGCGGCTGGCTCTCCGCGATCGCGGCGATGTCGAGCAACTGCTCGGCTGTGGTCGCACGGATCACCCCGGCCTGGCGAAACATCGCGTCGAGCGCGCCGGTCGGGGCCTGGGTGACCCGGCCCGTGTGGCCCGGCGGGAGCCGCAGGCCGGTGACCTCGGACTTCGCGACGATCACGGGCTTGCTCAGCGAGAGCCTGCGCGCAATGCGCGAGAACTTGCGCGGGTTGCCCACCGACTGCAGGTAGAGACCGCACACCGTGGTGGCGGGGTCGTCCTCCCAGTACTGCATGAGGTCGTTGCCGGAGACGTCCGCGCGGTTCCCCGCCGAGAGGTAGCTGGACATCCCCACGCCGTGGCGCTGCGCGGCACCGTAGAGCATGGTGCCGATCGCCCCGGACTGGGAGAACAGTCCCAGTCCTCCGCGGCGCGGCAACTCGGGCAGAACGGACGCGTTGAGCGAGACCTCTGGATCGGTCGTGAACAGGCCCAGGCTCGCTGGGCCTACCACGCGCATCCCCGCGGCGCGGGCGATCCGCACCAGGCGGCGCTGGGCGGCCGCGCCCTCCGCACCGTCCTCGGCGTAACCGCCCGTCATCACGACGACGGCGCGCACTCCCGCCCTGCCGCACTGCGTCACGGTCTCCTCCACCGATTCGCGCGGCACCGCGATCACCGCGAGGTCCACGGTGCCCTCGATCTCGTCGAGGGACGAGACGAAGTGCAGCCCGTCGCGCTCGTACGGCGAATGACCTACGCCGTAGAGCGTGCCCGTGTACCCGCCCGTGAGGATGCCCTCGACCGCGTGGAACCCCGCGTGGTCCCGGTTCGCGGACGCTCCCACGACCGCCACGGTGGCCGGTGTCAGCAGGTCCGTGATGGACCGGGCCTCCGCGCGGTGCTCGCGCGCGGCCATCACCGCGAGTGACTTCTCGGTGGGGTCGATGTCGAAGTCCACGACCACCACGCCGTCCTCGAACTGACGGGAGACGTCGTAGCCGGCCTCCACGAAGACGTGGAGCATCTTGCGGTTCTCCGGCAGCACCTCCGCAGTGAAGCGGTCGATCCCGTTCTCGCGGGCGGCGGCGGCCAGGTGCTCCAACAGGATGGACCCGATTCCCCGCCCCTGGTGGTGATCGGAGATCATGAACGCGACCTCCGCCGAGCGCTGCGTGGTGCGGTCGTAGCGGCCGACACCGATCATCCGCTCCCCCAGGATCAGCACGAAGCACACGCGGTCCCGGTGGTCCACCGTGGAGAAGCGGTCCAGTTCCCGCTGGGACAGGGTCGGTTTGTAGGAGAAGAACCGCAGGTAGATGCTGTCCTCGGACTGCCCGGAGTGGAACTCCTGGAGCAGGTCCTGGTCCTCGGGGCTGATGGGGCGCAGGTGCGCGGTGGCGCCGTCGCGCAGGATGACGTCCGCCTCCCAGTACTCGGGGTAGGTCTGCTGCGGCGCGGCGTCGTCGGTGGTAGCCATAGACTTCAGAGTAGCCAACCGCCTGCTCCGGTCACAGGAGCACGCCCTGATTTCAAGGAGTTACCCCTCGATGGCTCGTCGCCGCTCAGCCACGCGTTCTCCCCAGGACGAACTGCCCAAGGACTTCACCGAGCACATCGTGGACGTGGACGTCACGCAGGAGATGGAGACGAGCTTCCTGGAGTACTCCTACTCCGTGATCTACTCCCGCGCGCTGCCGGACGCCCGGGACGGTCTCAAGCCCGTGCAGCGGCGGATCCTGTTCATGATGGACCAGATGGGCCTGCGCCCGGACCGCGGCCACGTCAAGAGTGCGCGCGTGGTGGGCGAGGTCATGGGCAAGCTGCACCCCCACGGTGACGCCGCGATCTACGACGCCATGGTCCGCATGGCGCAGTCCTTCGCGATGCGCGTGCCACTCGTGGACGGGCACGGCAACTTCGGGTCGCTCGACGACGGTCCGGCGGCCCCGCGCTACACGGAGGCCCGGATGGCCCCGGCCGCGCGCACGCTCACGGGTGACCTCGACGAGGACGTCGTGGACTTCGTGCCCAACTACGACAACCAGTTCCAGCAGCCCGCGGTGCTGCCGGCCGCGTACCCCAACCTGCTCGTCAACGGGGCCACCGGGATTGCGGTGGGCATGGCCACGAACATGGCACCGCACAACATGCGCGAGGTCGCGGCCGGGGCCCGGCACCTCATCCTGAACCCCGAGGCCACGCTCGAGGAACTCATGCGGTTCATCCCCGGTCCGGACCTGCCCTCCGGCGGTCGGATCGTGGGCCTCGAGGGCGTGCGGGACGCCTACCGCACCGGGCGGGGTTCGTTCCGCACGCGCGCCACGGTCTCCGTGGAACAGGTCTCGCCCCGCAAGCAGGGCATCGTGGTGACCGAGCTGCCGTACATGGTGGGCCCCGAGAAGGTCACCGAGAAGATCAAGGACGCGGTCCAGGCCAAGAAGCTCGCCGGGATCTCGGACGTCGTGGACCTCACCGACCGCACCAACGGGCTGCGCCTGGTCATCGAGCTCAAGAACGGTTTCAACCCGCAGGCCGTGCTCGCGCAGCTGTACAAGCACACACCGCTCGAGGAGTCCTTCGGGATCAACAACGTGGCTCTCGTGGAGGGTCAGCCCCGCACCATGGGGCTGCTCGAGCTGTTGCGGGTCTACAGCGACCACCGGATCAGTGTGGTGCGCCGGCGCACCGCGTTCCGCCTGGCCAAGCGGCAGAACCGGTTGCACCTCGTGGAGGGGTTGCTGATCGCGATCCTCGACATCGACGAGGTCATCCAGATCATCCGTTCCTCCGAGGAGACGGCCGAGGCCCGGGACCGGTTGATCGCGGTCTTCGACCTCTCCCGCGCGCAGTCCGAGCACATCCTGGAACTGCGGTTGCGTCAGCTGACCAAGTTCTCCCGGATCGAGCTCGAGGCCGAGCGGGACACCCTGCAGCGGGAGATCGCCGAACTCGAGGCAATCCTGGGCTCGGAGACCGCGCTGCGCGGCGTCGTCGCGGACGAGCTCACCGAGACCGCGGAGAAGTTCGGTGACGAGCGGCGCACCGTGCTGCTCGAGGCCGAGGACCTGCCCGCGGTCACCGCGGAGAACGCGCGCGGGAAGAAGAACGCGGCACCGTCCGTGGCGCTCGAGATCAGCGACGACCCGTGCTGGGTGTTCCTGTCCACGACCGGGCGGATCGCCCGCAGCGCCGTGCGCACCCCGCTCGCTGACGGCTCCCGGCGCTTCAAGCACGACGCCCTGACGAGCGTGGTGCCCTCGACGGCGCGCGGGGAGATCGCCGCGATCACGTCCACGGGCCGGATGCTGCGCGTCTCGTGCGTGGACGTGCCCGTGCTGCAGGAGTTCGACGGCGTTCCCCGCCTCGCGGACGGCGTGCCCGCCGCGGACTTCCTGGGTCTGGACAAGAACGAGACGCTCGTGGGACTCGTGCCCAGCAATGCCGTGTTCGCGATTGGGACCGCGGACGGCGTGGTCAAGCGCGTGAACCCCGACTACCCGCTGAACCTGGACCAGTGGCCCGCGATCAAGCTCAAGGACGGGGACTCGGTGGTGGGTGTGGGTGCCGCGCCGGTCGACGCGGAACTCGTGTTGGTCTCCTCGGACGCCAAGCTGCTGCACTTCCCCGCATCCGCGGTGCGCCCCCAGGGCCGAACGGCCGGTGGCGTGGCCGGGATGAAACTCGCGGCGGACGAGCACGTGATCTTCTTCGGGGCGGTGGCACCGAGCGAGTCCACCGTGGTGGTCACCCAGGCCCGCAGTGACGGTCAGCTGCCCGAGATGGGCGAGGCGTCCGTGAAGGTCACCCCGCTCTCGGAATTCCCCGCCAAGGGCCGCGCGACCGCCGGTGTGCGGGCCCAGCGACTACTCGCGGGTGAGACCGGGTTGACCCTGGCGTGGGTCGGCCACGGGCCGGGCAAGGCCGTGTCCGCGGCGGGCGTCGCGCGATCGCTCCCCGTGGAGTATGGGCGCCGGGACGGTTCCGGTGTGGGCATCGACCGTGCGGTCGCGGCCGTGGGACCCGCGCTCAGAGGTCTCCCCGTGCCGGGGACCACGACGGATGGGGAGTCAGCCGCGGAGGACGAATGACCCGCGCACCGGGCGCCGCGGAGGAGGATGGATCGGCGACGGTCGGCGACCGACCCGCGCACGGGGCGACGGCGGCGTCACCCGCGGACGACCGACCGTCCGGGGCGTCGCGCCGCCCGGCGCGTGAGACGGCGCCGCTGCCCGAGCACACCACCTGAGGCGCTCAGGCGTCGATCTGCTCCTGGTTGAGCTGGGCGGCACCGGCCACGATGAAGTCCTTGCGCGGGGCCACCTGCGAGCCCATGAGCAGGGAGAACGCGCGCTCGGCGGCCTCGGCGTCGGACACGCGCACGCGCCGCAGGACACGGTGGCGGATGTCCATCGTGGTCTCCGCGAGCTGATCGGCGTCCATCTCCCCCAGGCCCTTGTAGCGCTGGATGGGCTCCTTGTACCGACGATCCTGCTCTTCGAGGCTGCCCAGCAGCGTGTCGAGTTCGCGCTCCGAATACGTGTAGACCATCTCGTTGGGCTTGGAGCCCGGGTTGACGATCTGCACCCGGTGCAGCGGGGGCACCGCGGCGTAGACCCGTCCGGCCTCCACGAGCGGGCGCATGTAACGGTAGAAGAGCGTGAGCAACAGGGTGCGGATGTGGGCGCCGTCCACGTCCGCGTCCGTCATCATGATGACCTTGCCGTAGCGGGCGGCGTCCAGGTCGAAGCTGCGACCCGACCCGGCCCCGATTACCTGGATCAGGGCCGCGCACTCGGCGTTCGCGAGCATGTCCGTGATCGAGGCCTTCTGCACGTTCAGGATCTTGCCGCGGATCGGCAACAGCGCTTGGTAGTTGGAGTTGCGGGCGAGCCGGGCGGTGCCGAGCGCAGAGTCGCCCTCCACGATGAACAGCTCCGAGCGGTCCACGTCCGCGGAACGGCACTCCACGAGTTTCGTGGGCATCGACGACGTCTCGAGCGCGTTCTTGCGCCGCTGGGTCTCCTTGTGCACTCGGGCCGAGATCCGGGACTTCATCTCCGCGACGACCTTCTCGAGCAGCTGACCGGCCTGGGCCCTGTCGTCCCGCTTCTTGGAAGTCAGCTGCTTGGTGAGCTCCGCCTCCACGACCTTAGCGACGATCTGGCGCACCGCAGGGGTGCCCAGCACCTCCTTGGTCTGCCCCTCGAACTGGGGTTCGGCCAACCGGACCGTGAGTACCGCGGTGAGCCCGGCCAGGACGTCGTCCTTCTCGAGCTTGTCGTTACCCGCCTTGAGCTTGCGGGAGTTGGTCTCCACCTGCTTGCGCAGGGTCTTGAGCAGCGCATTTTCGAAACCGCTTAAGTGGGTGCCACCCTTGGGCGTGGCGATGATGTTGACGAACGAGCGCACCGTGCTGTCGTACCCCACGCCCCAGCGCAGGGCCACGTCCACCTCGCACGTGCGATCCACGTCGGTGAGCCGGGCGTGTCCGGACTCGTCGAGCACAGGGACCCGCTCGGTGAAACTGCCCTGCCCCTGCAGCCGCCACACGTCGGTGACGGGCGCGTCCGCGGCGAGGAACTCCGCGAACTCCGAGATCCCGCCGTCGTACTGGAAGACCTCCTCCACGGGACCGTCCGCGCCCGGTGTACCCGGCAGGCGGCGTTCGTCTTGCACGGTGATCTTCAGCCCGGGGATCAGGAACGCGGTCTGGCGGGCGCGGCGCACGAGCTCCTCGGTGGAGAAGCGCGCGTCCGGGGTGAAGATCTGATCGTCGGCCCAGTAGCGGATCCGTGTGCCGGTGACGCCGCGCTTGGCTCTGCCCACGACCTGCAGGTGCGAGTCGGTCGTGAACGCCTCGAACGGTGCACTCGGGGACGGCGCCCCCTTGTCCGTGAACGTCCCGGGCTCACCGCGTTTGAACGACATCTGGTAGGTCTTGCCGCCACGGTCCACCTGCACGTCCAGGCGCGCGGACAGCGCATTGACCACCGAGGCACCCACGCCGTGCAGCCCGCCCGACGCCGTGTACGAACCGCCGCCGAACTTGCCGCCGGCGTGCAGTTTGGTGAACACGACCTCCACGCCCGTGAGGCCCGTGCGGGGTTCGGTGTCGATGGGGATGCCGCGACCGTCGTCATGGACCTCCACGCACCCGTCCCGGTGCAGGATCACCGTGATGTCCTGGCCGTACCCCGCGAGCGCCTCGTCGACGGAGTTGTCGATGATCTCCCACAGGCAGTGCATCAGACCGCGCGAGTCCGTGGAGCCGATGTACATGCCCGGGCGTTTGCGTACCGCCTCGAGGCCCTCCAGGACGGAGAGGTGGCGGGCGTTGTATTCGGAACGGGACGGTGTCACGGTGGTGCTACTCCGGGGTTCGGGGGCGGCCCGCGGGCGGTGCGGGACCATCCCACTGTAGTCGGCACCCGGGGTTTGTGCGCGGTGGGCGAAACAGGGCCTTCGTGGGAAGCATTGACTGCACGCGTGGGTTGTACTGGTACGTGCGATCGGGGCGCGACACCCCTGATGGCCGTGCGGCGGCTCAGATGAGCGCCGTCGCATTCCGTACCCCGTGAGGAGGATCCCATGAACGCGACACTCGAAGCGCGTGAACTTAACGCGACCCACCGTTGCGACGCCTGCGGTGCCCAGGCATACGTCCGCGTGGTCCTCGAATCCACCGGTGGCGAGCTGCTGTTTTGCGCCCACCACGCTCGTGCGAACGAGGAGAAGCTGCGCCCGTTGGCCGCCACGTGGCAGGACGAGACGCAGCACATCGGCGCCTGAGCGACAGGCCCACCCGCGGCGTTCCGGTCCCCCGCCGGAACGCCCGGACACGAAGGAAGGCGCGCATCCTCGGATGC
>NZ_LZMM01000075.1:0-2208 GCF_001665945.1 Kocuria sp. ICS0012
CTACGCTCGGCAATGCACCCATCAATCGGAAACCGACGACTCGTACAGCGACCGGACCGAATGAAGGGGGCGGCCCAAGCACCCGGGGGTGACGCCGAGCTCTTGGACGAGGTGCCAAATCTCGAGCTGCGCGCCGCGACTGGCGTGCAGAGCCGCCCAGGGAACGAGCAGGCGCGCGGTCTCCTCGCGCACCGCGGCCTCGACGGCCGGCGGTTGGTGGCCGGTGTGTCCGCGGGTGATGTGCACAAGTTCGTGTGTGAGCGTGCAGCGTCGCTCGGTGGTCGTCAGATGGGTGTCGAGCCAGATCGTCGTGCCGTCTGTGCAGCCCGAGAGGCGCTCGAGGGGGATCGTGTGCACGTCGATGCCTGGCTCAATCACCGAAGCCCAGGGATCGACATGTATTCGAATCTACGGTGGGCGGGCGACAGGCACAAAGATGGCCCCGCACCATTACGGTGCGGGGCCATCGCTGCCGCTCTGGGGGGCGGGTTGTTACTTCAGCTCGGCACTCGTCGCGGTGCACGAAGCGGAGGACATGTCGCCGCTGCTGTCATTCTTCACGACGACCTTGCCGTTGTAGATGATCTCGCAGGTCACTGCGTTGTCGCCGCCCATTGTGGCTGAGGTGACGGACAGGGTTGCAGCATCCACCCAGTCCTCGAGGGTGAGGTCCTTGGACCATTCACCGGAGAAGTTCTGGCTGCTCTGTGTCGAACTGTTACCGAAGGCCACCATCCCATCGCTGGACGACGTCGCGCGCAACGTGACAGTCTTGCCGGCCTGCGTGGCCGCGGGATCCGTGGCCGCCGGGGTGCCCGCCTCGGCGGTGGGCTGGGCAACCGCGGGGCTCGGGTCATTCGTTGCCTCGTCGGCGGCGTTCAGAGCCCCGCCGATTAGGACCGCGCAGCCGCCGAACAACAGCAGCGCAAGCAACGCGAGGATGCCCACGACCCACGGCCACTTCTTACGCTTCTTCGGGGGCTGCTGCTGCGGGTAGCCCTGCTGGGGTGCTCCATTGACCGGGCCCTGGGGGTAACCATCGGGACCGTTGGTGGGGGTGCTCATGGGGGTTCTCCAATGCCTGGATCCGCGCGCACTCGCGCAGTGAATGGGGGCAACCACAAGCCATGTGGTTGCATGTGCACACTAAATTACCTGGGAAAAGCCTGGGCCAACAGCCGCCGCGCCCAAGTGAGCCGCGACATTACAGGACGCCCTACAGGTCGCCCCAGTGCCCGTCGTCCTGGCCGGCCTCCCCAGCCTCATCCTGGGCAGCCCGACGCGCACGCCCCTCGCTCGGGGCATCATCGGCCGCCAGTGCGGCCTCATTGGGTACAGGAGCCAGATGCCGGCCCGCGCTTGCGGGCTCTGCTGCCGAGCTCACCCCGGCGCGGGTAATGGGGGTCTGTTGCGTCGACTGCGCGCCGCCCGCTTCCGTCCCCGGTTCCTGCTCGTGGTCCTCGGTGTCGCGTTCATGGCTGAGCCTCTCAGTCGCTTCTCGTAGTGCCACGACGAGCTTCTGCTCCCGCCGCGCCTGACGAATCAACCCACGCGCCATGTCGATCAACATCTGCCGCTCTTCCGGACCCAACTCGTCCACACCCTCCGGCAGCTGCTCCGCCAGCCCGTTGCTCGGCGCTCGCATTCCTGCGATCCCGAGCACCTGTCGCTCGGGAAGGTCGGAGAGGTAGGCCAACGCCCGCAAGGTCTTCACGCTGGGCTTGCGGGTGTAGGTGCCTGCCAGGATGGAGTCGATGGTTCCGTAGCTGATCGTGTGGCCGTGCTTGCCGGCCACCTTGGCGAGGCCTCGTCCGCCGGCGCCGTCGTGCCGGGCCTTGGCGGCCAGTGCGACGTCGCGCAGGGTTCGGGGTTGCTTCGTCATGGGTCCATCCTGGCGAGATTGCTGTTATTGGTGCCCTACGCCCAGATCCATCAAAATAAAAGTGGTTTCCGAACTAAGGCGAGTTTACGCGGCGGCACGGGTAAGGGCTGGACGAGTGGATGACAAACGCTTTACAGTTCACTTGTAACCACGACGAAAGGGTGTCACGAGGTGCCTCACCAACGGCGCGAAGCCACGTTCATGGCAGCGACCGAAGATCCGACTCCAACGGGGGGGGGGCGGTGGGGTAAGGCCCCCCCAATGGGGGGGGGGGGTTTAAAAACCGGGGGGGGGCACCAGGGGCACCGGGATCAACATGGGGCACG
>NZ_LZMM01000076.1:0-27667 GCF_001665945.1 Kocuria sp. ICS0012
TGCAGGAACCGATACCCGAACTCCGGGTCGTCCCGGTGTGCGTCGAACAGCGCGTTCGCGCGGTGCGCCGCGGTCAGGTCGGCAGCGGTCACGGGCGCCTGCAGCCACCGGTAGTACGGCTGGTGGGCGATCTTGAGGACCCGGCAGGTCACCGTGACGGGGATCCCGTCATCGGCCAGCTCGCGGACGAGCGGGTACCTTATTTTCCCGGCAGATTCGCCTAAGACAGATAAGCAGCGGCCCGGCGCAGCACCTCGTTCTCCTGCTCGAGCGACCGGATCCGCTTCTTCGCCTCGCGCAGTTCGGCATTTTCGGCCGCGGTTGTTCCGGGCCCAGCACCGGCCTCGAGATCGGCCTGGCGCATCCAGTTACGTAGGCAGGACTCGGCGATCCCGAAGTCCGAAGCGATCTGCTTGATGGTCTGGCCGGGTTCAAGGTCGCGGGCGACGTTCACGACATCGTCGCGGAACTCCTGGGGGTAAGGGTTTGGGCACGGTGCTCATCCTTCCAGTGACACCTCACAGTGTCACAGATCAGATGTCACCAACCCATGCAGCAGTCCCGTGTGCGGTTACCACGGTGGAGACGGTGGGTGAGGTGGAGCGCATCCGCCCCGCGGCTTGAGCTGCGAGGGCGAAGCTGTGCCCATTGGCCGTGAGGAAGCTGGCCAGCTCTTGGGCGTCCTGAAGCGTGGGCATTGTCCGACTGGTCTGCTTGCCGGTGTTGGCGTCACGCCAGAGCACCGCCCAGGTGGTTGTCCCGTCCTTGCGCACGCGCTCTCGGATGCTCGCGATGAACCTGATCGTAGAAGCCGTGTCAACGAAAAACGGTCGCGCGTCAACATCGGAGAATCTACCCGTCTATGGCAAGCAGGTTTGTGGTGCCCCAGGAGGGAGTCGAACCCCCGACCAAGAGATTAGAAGGCTCCTGCTCTATCCACTGAGCTACTGAGGCGGGTCGCCGAAGCGACGACTCAGTTTAGCAACGCCTCCGAGCCGCTCGCGCACGTGGGTTGCTCCGCCACCCCGTGCGGTCCGGGCTGCACAGATGGCCGACGTCGCCCGGCCGGGCATCGGGCTTTCCACACCTCCTTGAACGGACCGCCGACGCCGCGTCCCGCGCGTCAGGCTGGGCTCACCCCGATGCGGGGTTCACCCCTTACCCGCCGGCCTTCGGGCCGCGGGTGACCGAATGAAGGAGCATCCCATGAGCGAACACGTGACACTGCGCGGATTCGTGGGCAAGGACCCGCAGTCGCACCTCTTCGACGACGGCACGATGGCCGCGCGCTTCCGCCTGGCCACCACGTCCCGCCGTTTCGACGCCGCCACCCAGACGTGGCACGACTCCGGCACCAACTGGTACTCGATCCGGTGCTTCCGCGCCCTGGCCATGCACGTCATGGCGAGCGTGCACTGCGGTCAACCCGTGGTGGTCACCGGCAAGCTCAGCATCAACGAGTGGCAGTCGGATTCCGGCCCGCGCACGATCGTGCAGGTGGATGCGGCGGCCGTGGGTCATGACCTGAGCTTCGGCACGGCCAACTTTGCCCGCTCAGGCGGGCGGAATCCGGGGGCCGGTACGGCAAGTGCCGCGCCGGGTGACGGACAGGGGTCTGACGACACCGGCATGGACGGCGCCGGGGAGGACTCGAACGAGAACGCCGGGACCGCCGGGCACGATCGGTACCGCTCCGCTCGGTCGATGGGACTGTCCGACGAGGGGTTCGTGGATCTCACTTCCGGGGCGGTGATCGCGGTGGGGGAGCAGGACCACACGTTCGACGGCCTGACCCCGGCCGCTCCCGACGCCAGTGCCGCGGTCGGGGACACCCTGAGTGTCACGGAGGGGATGGACGAGGACGCCGAAGACGAGTCCCGTGACAGCGCCGACCGGACGCGTGAAACCTCCGACCTGGAGGGGGCGACCACGGGTGGCTGACTAGTAGGGGGCAGGCGGTGTCGTCGTCGTACCAGGGAGCGATTCCGGAACCGGGACCGCACGGCCGGGGGACCGCGGCGCGGCGACGCCGGGAGGTGAGGGAACGACGTCGCTCCGTGGCTCGCGCGGGTGCGGCGGCGCGGTAGCCTGGAGGGTATGGCGGAATTTATCTACACCATGAACAAAGCCCGCAAGAAAGTGGGCGACAAGGTCATCCTCGATGACGTCACCATGTCGTTCTTCCCCGGCGCCAAGATCGGCGTGGTGGGGCCGAACGGCGCAGGTAAGTCGACGATTCTGAAGATCATGGCGGGGCTGGACCAGCCCTCCAACGGCGAGGCGCGCCTGAGCCCCGGCTACTCCGTGGGCATCCTTTTGCAGGAACCCCCGTTGAACGAGGACAAGACCGTCCTGGGTAACGTGGAGGAGGGCGTCGGCGAGATCAAGGCCAAGCTCGACCGCTTCAACGAGATCTCCGCCGAGATGGCCGAGCCGGACGCCGACTTCGACGCCCTGATGGAAGAGATGGGCAAGCTGCAGGAAGAGATCGACGCCGCCAACGCGTGGGATCTCGACTCCCAGCTCGAGCAGGCCATGGACGCGCTGCGGTGCCCGCCGCCGGACGCGGATGTGAAGGTGCTCTCCGGTGGTGAGCGCCGTCGTGTGGCGCTGTGCAAGTTGCTGCTCGAGAAGCCGGACCTGTTGCTGCTGGACGAACCCACCAACCACCTGGACGCCGAGTCCGTGCTGTGGCTCGAGCAGCACCTGGCCTCCTACCCCGGTGCGGTGCTGGCCGTGACCCACGACCGGTACTTCCTGGACCACGTGGCCGAATGGATTTGCGAGGTGGACCGCGGCCGCCTCTACCCCTACGAGGGCAACTACTCCACGTACCTGGACACCAAGGCCAAGCGCATGGAGATCCAGGGCAAGAAGGACGCCAAGCAGGCCAAGCGCCTTAAGGACGAACTCGAATGGGTCCGTTCCAACGCCAAGGGCCGCCAGACCAAGTCCAAGTCCCGTCTGGCGCGTTACGAGGAGATGGCGGCCGAGGCCGAAAAGACCCGGAAGCTGGACTTCGAGGAGATCCAGATCCCGCCGGGGCCCCGCCTGGGCAACCAGGTCATCGAGGCCAGCAACCTCAAGAAGGGCTTCGGGGACCGCTCCCTGATCGACGGGCTCTCGTTCTCGCTGCCGCGCAACGGCATCGTGGGCGTGATCGGGCCCAACGGTGTGGGTAAGTCCACGCTGTTCAAGACCATCGTGGGCCTCGAACCGCTCGACGGCGGCGAGCTGAAGATCGGCGATTCCGTGCAGATCTCCTACGTGGACCAGAACCGCGAGAACCTGGACCCGGAGAAGACCCTATGGGAGGTCGTCTCGGACGGGCTGGACTACATCAACGTGGGCAAGGTCGAGATGCCCTCGCGCGCGTACGTGTCCGCGTTCGGCTTCAAGGGCCCGGATCAGCAGAAGAAGGCCGGCGTGCTCTCCGGTGGTGAGCGCAACCGCTTGAACCTCGCGCTGACCCTGAAGCAGGGCGGTAACCTGTTGCTGCTGGACGAGCCCACCAACGACCTCGACGTGGAGACCCTCGGTTCCCTGGAGAACGCCCTGCTCGAGTTCCCCGGTTGCGCCGTGGTCGTCTCCCACGACCGGTGGTTCCTGGACCGCGTGGCCACCCACATCCTTGCGTGGGAGGGCACCGAGGAGAACCCGGACACCTGGTACTGGTTCGAGGGCAACTTCGACGCGTACGAGGAGAACAAGGTGGAGCGACTCGGCGCCGACGCTGCCCGCCCCAGGCGCCTCACGCACCGGCGCCTCACGCGCGACTGACATACGCGCCACCGCGGGTCCTGTGCCCGCACTGGCCCGGCGCCCCCGGCCACCGCACACGCGGTGACCGGGGGCGGCGTCGGTTCGGGAGCGGGCCGGACCGCGGTGTCCGTGGACCGCTCTGCCCCGGGTGAAACCCATGAAGCCAGGCTCGTGCGACCGCCCGGTCAGCCCACAAGGATGCGGCGGCTCGCAACGTCAGCCCCCGAATCGACCACCGGTCGTGCTCAGCGGGACTCGGTGAGCCCGCCAACGCGAAGGAACGCCAACTGCCCGGTCTTCCCCGGTAACCGGATGGTCGGGCCGAGCTCGAAACCCGTGGCGATGAGTCGGGCCACGGCTCGGTCGTTGGACACGTCCGGTTCCGCCACGATTCGTCGGGTGCCGCAGCGTGCGAGCTGCGCGATGATGAGGCGCCCGAGTGCCGCGGTGAGTCCCGGGCGGCGGGTGCGCACGGGCGCCAGCAGGACATGCACCCCCAGGTCCCCGGGTTCCACCCGATACGTCGCGCCCACCGGATCAGCGTGGGGTTCGTAGCTCTGGAAGATACCCATGGGGGTACCGTCGAGTTCCAGGAGCCACGCATGATGCGTGGGCGAGGCATCCAGGTACTCGTACACCTCGCGCACCCGCTCGCGGGTCCACCCCGTCATGCCCCAGAAGCGGGCTCGCGGCGCACGGACCCATTCGTGGATCACGGCCGCGTCCCGCCCCGGATCCACGGGCCTCAGCGTCACGCGCGGGCCCGGCGCGGACTGATCGGGTAGCGGTGGCAGTGCGCCCAGGTCGATGGATCCACCGGACGAGCCGGATGAGCTGGCCGAGCCGGCCGGACCGGCCGGACCCATCGCGCCGGACCTCCCCACGGAACCAGCCGGAACCCACGGCAGAGCGTGATCCATCTCCCCGCGCGACCACCGGTGCAGCGGCGGTTCCGTGCACTCGCCCCGGGCCACGGGGTCGGGTGTGATCCACCATGACGCCGCGGGGTCGGCCAGATCCCACAGCACCCGCGCAGCGGGGACACGCACGCACGCGGGTCCCGTGCCCGGTAGTGTCCCCGCCGCGAGCAGGCAGTCCGCGTCCCCGCCCACGGGAACGGGGTCCGCCGCGGTCAGGGCCGGGTCACTGCGCCACGGGGTGTACACATGCAGTGCGCCCCACGGCGGCAGCGCCGTACCCGGGTGCTCGTGGGCGACCCGTTCGAGGGCCGTCCTGGCGCACCAGCGGACGTCCACTCCCAGGTCAAGGCCGTGACGCACGATGTTCTCCACCGCGAGTCCCACTCGTCCGGGCCCGTGCAGGAACGGGTCCCACACGGTCGGCATGCCTGTGGGTCCCGAGAGCACCGATAGCGGGGTGGTCCGCATGAGCTCGTGAACGAATGCGTCCCGCCACACGGCGAACAACGACGCTGTCCAGGACCCCGCCGCCATCGACCCGTCCCAGTCGAGCAGCGCCGCACGGACGGAGTCAGCCGCCTCCGCCGATGCATTCGTCGTTCGGGACTCCCCCTTCCGTTGCGATGCCGCACCGGCCGCCGACGGCTCATTCGCAGGTCTCGACGGCGCCCCCATGGGTCCCGACGCCACGTCCGGCTCAGGCGCCGTCCGCACCGGCCCCGTGGAACCCACCCGCGCCACGGTGGCGACCGGGTCCGACACGGCAGTCGGAGACGCGTCCGCGAACAGCTCCCTCAACAGCGGGGGCCAGTGCGGAGCGGCGGTGTCCAGCTGGGCCGCCAACAGGTCCTCATGACACACGGCACCGTGTTCGGCCACGGCAGCGTCGAGCAGGTGTGTTGCCCGCCGGGCCCGGTGCGGGGGCGCGCACGCGAGCCGCGCGGCCGAAGCGCAGGGGTCCGAGGGGCGCTGATTGGCGCGCACGGTGATCCCGCGCAGCGGTCGGGACGGTTCGGCGGCCCCCAGGAACGACCCCGTGACCGTGTGCCGGCATGAGCCGTCGCGGTCCGCGGCCACCACGTCGTTGCACGGCACGGCCCACCCGGACACCGCCTCCATGACGTCGTCCGCCGTGCGCGCCGAGAGCAGCTCACGACATGCCGAGAACGCCCGCGCAGGGTCCGCCGTGGGCGCGGGGAACACCACGGTGACGGTGGTCGCGGTGCCGGGCACGGCGGCGTCGAGCACTGCTTCCGCCGCGGGAGTGCCCGGCAGCACGAACCCCGCCGCGCACGAGCGGAGCAAACAGACCCGTTCGACGCTGCCGCGCGCCCGCAGCACCACCGAGCGGTGCTCGAGCCGTTCACCCGTGGTCGCGACGTACCACGCGCCGTCACGGTTCTCGACAGCTAGGTCCGCGATGTGTTCCGTCGTGGTCATGGCGGCCGTAATGGCCCACGCGGCGCTTTCGGTGCGCCCGAAGTGCGGGACCCCTGGCAACCCCACGAGCGCGAGACCCCGCACCCGGACGTCCGGCGTGGAGAGGCACACGGGCTGATAGGGCCCCGATTCCTCCACGACGCGGTGCGGGTCCGCCGCGAGCAGCGGTGCGCCGCTCGCGGACAGCTCGCCCGGAACGAGCCACGCATTGGATCCGGCCGCCGCGGGGGATTCGGCATCGAGCACGGGGACCCAGGCGTCGCCGAGTTCGCGCCGCACGCGGCGTCGCCACAGCTGCTCGGGGAGACTCCCCGTGAGCAGGTGCGCATCGAGGTGCACGGCCATCGGGGCCCAGGGGTCCCACGGCCGCACGGTCCGCTCGGTGAGACCGAGCTCGCGCACCTCGGGGGTCCCTGACCAGGTCTCGGCCAGTGCCTCGCTGATCCCGCGCGCGTACGCGGCGAAGAACTCCCGGTCCCGCGCCGACGCCGCGTCCCACCACCGTCTGGCTGTGCCGGGGACGTCCGCGGCCAGGGTGAGGTGATCGCCGTCGAGCCCGTCCGGTCCCACGAGCTCCGCCGAGCGCCCCTCGGCGCGGTGACGCAGCACCTCCACGTGCCAGGCCCTGTCCACACCGGTCACGTAGCCGTGGCCGTGTGCCAGCGCGGTGAGATCGTCCGCCTGCACGTGGGGCACACCGAAGGGATCGCGCCACAACCGCCAGCCGGGGCCGGACCGTTCAGGACCGGCCCGCCCGGCATCAGACTGCTCAGAACCGGTCCGCGCGGGGGCAGAGAGCATGACACTCCGTGACCCGCGAGAGGCACGCCCCGGCTCAGCACCGTCGGTGCGCGCTCCCGCGGATCCGCCGCCGGAACACCGTGCGCTCACGACGCGGGGCCCGCATCAGGGGAGCGGAATGCGGCCAGCGGATTGTTCAACCGACCGGCGTAGGTCAGGGACGCCGACTGGTCGGCCAGATCCACCATGCGCTGCGGGTTGCGCAGTTGCAGCCGGTTCAGGCACGAGTGGGCGAAGGTCTCCCGGAACAGGTCCAGCTCGTGCCAGTGTTCGGGGAAGCGCTCGCGGTGCTCGTCCAGGACCTTGGCCCCGAGCGCCCAGAACTCCTGTTCGGGGAGCACGCCGGAGGTGTGCAGGAGCACCGCGAGGTGCCGCAGGACGCCGTCGACCACGTCCGTGTGGATGGACAGCTCCCGCTGCTCCGGCTCCACCACGGAACGGATGCGTTCGATCCCCTCGGGCAGGGGCCGGTCGCTGAGCACCGCGACTTCCTCCCCGATGTCCTTCCAGAACGCACCGACCGGGAACCCGTCGCGCAGGCGCAGGATCACGTTTTCGCTGTGGGGCATGAGCGCGATGTCCTGGGACAGCAAGAGGTGCGCGACCGGGACCAGGTACACGTCGAGCAGGGCGCGCACCCAGTCCCTCGCGGTGACTCCCGAGCGCTCGATCCACGCTTCCGCGAGGGGCCGCCCGGCGCAGTCCCGGTGCAACACCCCGGCCAGGCTGGCGGCGTGCTCCCCGGGCTCGAGCATCGGCACCGGGGACTCACGCCACAGCGCAGCCAACTGTTTGGTGTGGTCGGAGGCCACACCGCTGCGGTGGTGGGCGTCCCCTGTGTAACCCACCGCGGCGTGCTCGCGCAGCACCCGGATCCCGCGTGAGCGCAGGAACGGATCCTCCCGGGTGATCCCGTGCAGCCAGTCGCTCACGGCGGGCATCGTGCGCATGTAGGCGGGTGAGAGCCCGCGCAGGAACCCCATGCTGTGCACCCCGAGCGCGGTCTTGGCGTAATCCCGCGCCGGGTCGCTCACGTCCAGGAACGTGCGCACGGACTGTTGTGCGCGCCACTCGTGCTCACTGCGGCCCACCAGGATCAGGTGGCGCCGCAGCACGTCCGGGAGCATCCCGGGCAGGATGCGGTGCTCCCACTGCCACGGGTGCACCGGGAGGAACGTGTACTCGTCCGGGTCCTCGCCGGCCTCGGTCACCGCCGCGCGGAAACGGTCGCGCTCACCGGCGGTGAGGTGCCGGTCCTCATGGTCGCGTTCGTTCACGTGCTGCCCCAGGGACACGGTGCACAGACTGCGGCGCGCGGCGAGCCACGTCAACCGGGCGGGGTATGCCGCCTCGGGAGCCCATGACGTCTGTTCGGACGCACCCATGCCCACCCGGCCCGAGCTTGCGACGAATCCGGGGTGTCCCCGGTCCAGGAAACGTTCCACTTCGGCGAGGTCCGCGGTCGCCAGTTCCGCGGCGGTCGGTGCGGGTACGGCACGACGACGCGCCATCGAGTACATGGTTGCGGACAGGTCCTCGAGGTACAGCGGGAGCATCTCGTCGGTGAGTCCCAGGACGTCCTTGAGGTCCAGCACGGCCTGCTGGGCGTCCGGTTCCTCGCCGGCGTCCCCGGGGATGATGCGCCGCACCGAAGCGGGGTCCACCTCCCAGTGCTCGAGCGGGTGCCGGGTGGCCTCGAAGTACCAACTCGGGCGCCCGGCGGCGTCGGCCACGGTCCAACCGTCGCCGTGCGGGGCGGGATGCAGCAACCGTTCGTGACTGAACTCGGAGAACATCTTGGCGAGCACGTCCCGCTGCAGTCGCCGTGCGGCCCGGCGGTCCAGCCGGGGCTCGGGCGTCGGGGCGACGTCCCGCTGTTCATCGGGGATGCGGGTTTCGACGACGGCGCTCATCGGGTCACCTCCGCGCGCTCGGCCACGGAGGCTTCCGTGTCTGCGGTCCGCACGTGGTCCTGCGGTCCGTCCCCGCGGACGACGACGCTCACGGACGCGGTCTTCTCCGCCAGGTGGCACTCGCCCACCTCACGGAACCCGGCCCAGCGGTTGATCGCGCGGATCCGCTCGTTGCGGACGTCGGGTTCCACGAGAACGCGCTGCACCGCGGGGTCCGACCACAGCAGGTTCAGCGCCGCCGCCATCACGGCTCGCGTGGTCCCCGGAACCGGACGGGACGTGGGTGCCACGAACAGGTGCAGACCGGCGTCGCCGTCGCGGACCGGCCACACCGCGGCCAGGGGGCTGCGGGCGGGGTCGTACGTCTCGAGCAGCGCGAGCGGGCGGTCGTGTTCGCTGACGATCCAGGCGTCCTCTGCGTCCGCCGCGGTCATCCTGTGGTACTCCCGGGAAATCGTCTGCTCGTCCGCGCCCACGAGTCCCCACGCGTGCGCACGCGGGGAACTCAACCACGCGTGCAACAGCGCCGCGTCCCCGTCCGGGTCCACCGGCCGCAGCGTGAACGCGCGCCCGAGAGCGCGGGTCTCGAACGTGCCGTCGGGCCCCACGGTGGGGGCGACATGACGCTGGGGGACGTGACCGAAACTCTGGAACGTCGTGTGGTCCTCGGTGATGTACGGTGTGCGGCCCGTGACGTGCGCGAGCACATGCGCGTTGCGCAGTGGTCCCATCCCCAGGTCGGGTGCCGTGAGCGCATGCGTGTGCTCGCCGTGGTTGAGTACGTGCACGGTCCCGTCCGGGCTGGCCCGGTGGTACCGGTCGGGGCTGAGCCGCCCTGAGGCGTCGAGCGAGAGCTGGTCCCGGACCGGTGCGAGCCAGTCCGGGGCCGCGGACCGGTAGCCCGTGGCCGCGACGACGGCATCGGTCACGGTCTCGCGCACGTGGTGGTTTTCCGAATTGTGCCAGCGCAGGACGGTGCGCCCGGCCTCGTGCCACGCGTCCACGAGTTCGGTGGCCGCGACGAGGCGCACGGGCGGGGCGTCCGGGTCGTTGCGGCGCACGTACAGGGCCTCGTGGATCGCGTCGATCGTCGCGTCCGAGATGCCGCGGTGCAACTGGGGTTGGGACGCGTTGAGCCGGTCCCGCTCGGCCTCCGGGAGGGACCGGAAGTGGTCGAGGTAGTCGGGCGACGTCAGTTCGAGGCTGAGCTTGGAGTACTCCATGGGGTAGAACCGTGGTGAACGGGTGAACCAGTCCACGGCCGGCCCGCCCGGGGTGTGCAGCAGGTCCAGGAACACCTCCGCGGCCGACTGCCCCGAGCCGATCACGGTCACGTGCTCCTCACTCACCAGGGTCTCCCGGCGGGACAGGTACTCACTTGCGTGCACCGTGGTGTCCGGGACGCCGGACAGTTCGCCCGGCGTGCGGGGGACCGTCCCCGTGCCCACGACCAGGTGGCGCGCCCACCACGAGTGCTCGACGCCGCGGGCCCGGGCCGTGACGTGCCACGGACCCTCACCCGTCGGGCGGGTGACCTGGGTGACCCGGTGTCCCCAGTACACCCCGCGGACTCGCTGCGCGGCCCACCGGCAGTAGGCGTTGTAGTCCCGCCGCAGCGGGAAGAAGGACTCACGGACGTAGAACGGGTACAGCTCGCCGGTCTCCTTGAGCCACTGCAGGAACGAGAACCGCGAGGTGGGATCCGCCATGGTCACGAGGTCCGCGAGGAACGGGACCTGCAGCGTGGCGTCGTCGAACAGCAACCCGGGATGCCAGTTGAAGCCGGGGGCCGCGTCCAGGAAGGCGGCGCGGACGTCCGGCAGAGGGTCGGTGAGGCATGCGAGTCCGAGTCCGAACGGGCCCACCCCCACGCACAGCAGGTCCAGGGGGTCGTCCGGGGTGCCACGCTGAACGGTGCCCGGGGCGTCAGTGGGGGTCGACGCGGCGTCCGACGGCGTCGATCCCTGGTCCGCGGGCCTGGAGTCGTCGTGTGCCGGTTCGGTTCCGTGCCGACGGTCGGGGTGGGATGCGGTCGTGCGGGGGGTCATGCGCGGGCCTTTCCGGTGCGATCGTGGGCGGTGAGGGACAGGGCGGTCTCGTGGATGAGGTCCAGGACCTCCCGGACGTCGTCGAGGGTCGTCTGCGGGTTGAGCAGGGTGAATTTCAGGCAGGGACGCCCGGCCACCTCGGTCTCCGCCACGGTGGCGCGGCCGGTGTCCCACACCGCGCGGCGGATCGGGCGCACCCAGCGGTCCGCGGTCTCATCGACCGCGTCCGGGCCGTTCCCCGTGGTGGAGGAGGCGTGTGCGGCGGAAGAGGCGTGCGCGGCAAGCGGGGCCCCCGCGGCGTCGTCGTTCCCCGCATCCGGAGGCGTCCAGCGGAACAGCACGGTGCTCAGGGACGGGTCGCACACGAGCTCGAAGCGCGGGTCCGAGCGCAGCTCGTGGGCCACACGCGCCGCGAGGTCGATGACGGCGTCGAACATCGCGCCGATCGCGTCCGGGCCCATCGTGCGCAGCGTGACCCACAGCTTGAGCGCCTCGAAGCGGCGCGTGGTCTGCAGGGAGCGGTCCACCTGATTGGGTTCGGGGGTGTCCGCCGGGTTGAGGTACGCGGCGTGATGCGCGCAGTGGCGCAGCGTGTGGCCGTCCCGCACGATCACGGCGGAGCACCCGATGGGCTGGAACCACGCCTTGTGGAAGTCCACGGTTACGGAGTCAGCGCGGTCGATCCCGGCGAGCCGGTCGCGGCGCGTGGGGGAGACCAGCAGCGCGCCGCCGTAGGCCGCGTCCACGTGGAACCAGACCCCGTGCTGCGCACACACCTGCGCGACGTCCTCGAGCGGGTCGATCGCGCCGCGGTCCGTGGTGCCCGCGGTGGCCACCACGGCCATGGGGGTCAGCGACTGGGTCGCGAGGTCCGCCAGCACTCGACGCAGCGTCGGCACGGACAGTGCCCCCGCGGCGTCGACCGGGACCGGGACCACGCAGTCGTCGTCGAGTCCCAGGATCCGGGCGGCCGTGCTGACCGAGAAGTGGCTCTCCGCGCTCGCGAGGATGCGCAACGACGCCGCTCGCACCGGCCGCGGGGCCGCGTGCGGGGTGCGCGCGGAGCGTTCGAGGCATTCGTCGCGGGCGAGCATGAGCGCCTGCAGGTTGGAGGTCGTCCCGCCCGGGGTGAACATGCCGTCCGCGGCGGCGGGGAAGCCGATGCGCCGCGCCGTCCACGTCAGCAGCGAACGTTCCATCACGGTCGCCGCCTTGGACTGGTCCCACGTGTCCATCGAGACGTTGACGGTGGCGGCCAGGGTCTCCGCGGCGACCGCGGGCACCGCCACCGGGCAATTGAGGTGCGCGAGCGTCCGGGGGTGATGGAACCACACCGCGTGGCGCAACCACGTACGGTCGAGTTCGTCCACCGCGGCGCCGAAGTCGTGCAGCGGGGTGTCCAGGTCGATCCGCGACAGTGCCCGGTCGATCTCGTCGTGGCTCGCGGGTTCGTGGGGTTGTCGCGCGCCGGCCAGGCGCGCCGCACCGGCGGCCGCGGCTGCGGTGACATCGCGCATGAGGTCCGTGACGGTGTCCGCGTGGAGCAGGGATGAACTCATGGAACGGTTCGGCTTTCGTTCGGGGGCACTCGGATGCAATAAGCTACACGGTGGTAACTAATTACTGATAGGTTAGGCTAACCTAAGATTCAGCAATTGTGTACCGCCCGATCCACCCCGGAAAACGCAGAACTGCCTCGCGACCTGCCGGTTCTTTCCGGGCTGGTGTCCCGTGACCCGCCCGCCGAACGAGGAGAACGCCCGTGCCCCACTGGGAACGTCTGGCCGTCCGAGCCCTCGGGGCTTCCGAGACCGTGCTCACGGTGGTGAGTCGCCGCGACGTCGGCCCCACCTACACGCGCATCACCGTGCGCCACGAGGGGTTCCTCGCGCGCCACACGCCGTTCCCGACCATGTGGTTGCGGTTGTGGTTCACGTCCCGCGGCAAGGACCACCAGCGGGCGTTCACGGTGGTCGACCCACGCCCGGACGAGGGCGTCTTCGACATGGAGTTCGCCCTGCACAACGGCGCCTCCTCCGACTGGGCTCGCACGTGCGCACCCGGCGACACCATCCGGGCGTCGCTGCTCGGCAGCACCCCGCCCTGGCCGCCGCGCAGGACACCGCGCCGCGGTCACGGGTCCGAACCCGCTCCGGGGCTCGATGCCGATTTCCCGGGACGCACGGTGCTCGTGGGCGACCCCGCGAGCTTGCCCGCCCTGAACTCCATGCTCCCGCTGTTGGGAACCCACGACGTCGAGGTGTGGTTCGAGTACCGCGACCCGCGCGACGCCGACCTGCCCCTGGCCGCAGCGAAGCGCCACCAGGTGCACACGGTGCACCACATCGGCGCGGGGGAGGACGTGGCCGCGGCCGTGCTCGCGCACTGGGAGACGCATCCGCCCGCACCGGGGGACCGGTACTGGATCGCTGTGGAGGCGCAGCAGAACCGCCTGCTGACCTCGGCCCTGCGCACCCGCTACGGCGTGCCCCGCACACACATCGACGCCACCGCCTACTGGAGGAACGTATGAGCACCATGACCCTGTCCGCGCCCGCGGGGATCGGCACGAACCGTGGGTTCTGGGGGCTGCTGTGGGCGCTATACACCACGCAGTTCATCGGGGCGGCGTTCCTGTCCACCGGCCTGGTGGGCATCCTGCGCGACGGCGGCACGGACCTGGGGACCCTGGGCGCCCTGCAGCTGCTCGCCCTCGTGTGGCCCGTGAAGTTCCTGTGGGCACCCCTGATCGATCGGTGGGCGCCGGGCCGGGCGCGCGGGCACTACAGGTCGTGGTTGCTCGTGCTGCAACCCCTCATGGTGCTCGCCCTGCTGGCCATGGCGGTGTTCGCCGACCCTCAGGACAGTCTGAGGGTCCTCGTGATCCTGGCCGCGGCGTTCGTGCTCTTCTCCGCGACGCAGGACATCGCGGCGGACGCGCTGTCCGTGAGGGGTCTCGATCGCTCCCAGCACGATCTCGGTGCGGGGGTCCAGGTGGGGGCGAGCTACATCGGGACCGTGATCGGCGGCGGATTGGCCTTGCTGATCTACGACGCATGGGGATGGCGGGCCGCGGTGATCGCGCTCGCACTGTGCACCGCGGCCGCGATGGTCCCCGTGCTGCGGCACCGGGAACCGGAGCGCGCGGCGTCGAATGCGCAACCCCGCGGGCTCTCCGGGATGTTCGGCATGCTGGCCGTACCGGGGGCCAAGGCCTGGGCGCTCGGTGGTGTCCCCCTGGTGACGTTCGGCTCCGCAGCCGTGTGGTCCCTCGTGACCCCGGCACTCGTGGACGCGGGGTGGTCGCTGGCCTTCATCGGCGCGGTCACCTCCATGATCGCGGCGGCGCCCGCCCTGGCCGCGGCACTCCTGGGCGGCCGGTTGTGCCGACGGCGCGGGCGCGGCGTCACGCTGTTGCTCGGCGCCGGGATCCAATTGCTCGGTGGGGTGTGTCTGGCACCCGTCGTGTGGCCCGGTGCGGGCGTGGACCAGTGGCTGCAGGTGCCGCTGGGCGTGGTGGGAGCGTGCGGCGTGCTCGCGGGCTACACCGTGATGAACACGGGCATCTACGCGGTGAACCTGGACCTTGCGCGTCCCGGGTGCGCCGGCGCCGACTTCACGCTCCTGAGCTCCATCGGCATGCTCGGCGGGAGCGTCGGTGCGTGGGCGGCCCTGTTCCTGGCCGGCATGGCCGGCTACGGCGCGTCACTCGTGTTCGGACTCGCGGTGTCCGTGGCGGGCGTGATCGTGTGCCGGTCGCACCCGCTACTCGCACGCCGCGCGTGAGGGCCCCGCTCAGTGGAACTCGGGCAGGCGCATCATGCCCTCCTGCACCGTGGTGGCGATCATCGTGCCGTCCCGCGTGAACATCTTGCCGATGGCCAGACCCCGGGACGAGGATGCGCTGGGGGAGGTCTGGGTGTAGAGGATCCACTCGTCCGCGCGAGCGTAGCGGTGCCACCACATCGCGTGGTCCAGGGACGCCACGTTCATCCCCGGTTCCACCCAGGACTTGCCGTGGCGGCGCAGGATGGGCTCCATCATCGTGTAGTCGGAGACGTAGGCCAGGGCCGCCCGGTGGATGTTCGGGTCGTCCGGCAAGGGGGCCAGCGCCTTGATCCACACCGCGTTGTACGCATCCTGCGCACCCTTCCACGGCAGGAACAACGGCTCGGTCACGTAGCGCATGTCGAAGGGCCGCTCGAACGCGGTCGCGCGGGCCTCGGGGATGTCCAGTGCCCCGAGCGTCTCGCGCAGTGCGGGCAGCGACTCCGGATCGGGCACGTTCTCGGGCATGGGCTCCTGGTGCTCCAACCCCTCGGCGGGATCCTGGAAGGACGCGATCACGGACAGGATGGTCTTCCCGTGCTGGTAGGCGTGGATCCGCCGGGCGGAGAACGAGCGACCGTCGCGGACCCGTTCCACCCCGAACGTGATGGGGACCTCGATGTCACCGCCACGCAGGAAGTAGGCGTGCAGGGAGTGGATGTGCCGGTCCGGCTTGACGGTGCGCATGGCCGCCATGGCCGCTTGTGCCAGGACCTGCCCCCCGTACACCCGCGCTCGTGGAGAGGTGATGGTGTTGCCCACGAAAATGTCTTCCGTGGTGCGGGCCCCCCCTCCGTCCGCGAGTTGGAGCATCTGGATGAGGGCTTCCACGGGGTCCTGCAACGGGTCGACTGTCATGGCACCACTCTAAACCGGGCATCGGGTGTGATCTGATAGAGCCATGACTTCCCTCAACGTTCCCGTCCAGATGCGGTTCTTCGACCAGGACCAGTACGGCCACATCAACAACGTGACCATGCTGCGCTACTTCGAGGACGCCCGTGTGCGGCTCACGGCGTCCCCCATCAAGGCGGACGCCCAGCACGGCATCCCCGAGGACACGACCTTCCGCGAATCGGTGGGCAAGAACCGCACCGTGGTGGTGCACCAGAGCGTGGACTACAAGGAGCAGCTGTTCTTCCGCCAGGAGCCGGTGTACGTGCGCACGTGGATCTCGCGTGTGGGCGGTTCGTCGTTCACGATCTCCTACAGCCTGCAGGAGGAGGACGGTTCGCACGTCTACGCCGAGGGCGAGTCGGTCATCGTGGTCATGGACCCGGACACGGGGAAGAGCATGAAGCTCACGGATGACCAGAAAGCACTGCTGGCCACGCTCGAGGACGAGGTCAAGGAGCCGGACGAGCGATGAGCGACCCTGGTGATACCCGCACGGACGGCTTCCTGCTGCAGGACCGGCAGGACGCCGCCGATCTGGCCACGTACCTGAGCCGCGCCCGCTCGGTGGATCCGCAGGCGGCCGTCCGGTTGCAGGGCTTGGACCGGGTGCTCGCGGCGTGGGTGTCGGTCATCCACCCGGCCGGACTCCTGGACACCGCACCCGTGGTGCTGGGGCTGCGCACGATGTCACTGGCGCAGTCGTGCGAGCTGGACGTCACCGTGGCCGTGGCCACCATCACGGACCGGCTCGCGCGCGAGACGGGCGCTCGCGGGTCCGACGACGACGCCCCGGTGTGGATCAGTGCCCCGCCGCAAGAGGTCTCGGCCTCCTGGGCGGGGATCGTGGCCCCCCGCACGGGGTGGCGCTCCCTGGGGTCCGTGCCCGCCCACCGCGTTCGCGACGTGGCGCACCGCGGTATCCGGACCGTGTCCGATTCCGTGCCCACCAACTCCGGCGCCGCCGTGGTCCAGAAGGTCCGCGCGCGGGTGTGGGGTGCCGGGTCCGGTTGGGGTCCCCTGGAGGGCCCGGAGATCCCCGACGGCGCCGCGTTCGCCCTGGACGTCCTGGGGTTCATCCCGGCGTCCGAATCGGACGTGCACGTCGCGGCCGAGGCCTCGGGCCAGTGGGTGCGCCTGAGCACGGGCGCGGGTCACGTGCTCGTCAAGGTCTCCCGCTGAGACCCGGCCCCGCCCGGTAAGGCAGTGCCGGGACCGGGCCCCCGCACGCGAGGAGAACGCCTCAGCCGGGGCGGTTGACCATCGCGTGGGCGGCGCGGTCGAAGTAGTCCCACATGATGCCGTCGTGTAGCGGGGACAGCTCCAGGGTGTCCATGGCCGCGCGCATGTGCGTCAACCACGTCTCGCGCGCCCACGTGTCCACGGGGAACGGGGCGTGGCGCATCCGCAGTCTGGGGTGCCCGCGCTGTTCGGAGTACGTGGTGGGTCCGCCCCAGTACTGCTCCAGGAACATCCGCAGCCGCTCCTCCGCGGGTCCCAGGTCCTCCTCGGGGTACAGCGCCTTGAAATCGGGGTCCTGCGCCACGCGCGCGTAGAACTCCCGGGTGAGCTTGGCGAACGTCTCGTGCCCGCCCACCTGGGCGTAGAACGAGTCCGACGACGCCGCTTCGGCCACGCCCCGCGCGTCCCCCACCTGTTGTGGGGGCTGGGTCACCGAGCCGGCGGCCGACCGGGAACCCACCGCACCCAGCGTGAAGGTGCGCCGCCCCGCCGGAGCAGCGGCCTGCGGGTCGAGTGGCTGGGAAGAGTCCTGCGTCCCACTCATCGGTCGGCCTCCGGGGTGTGGGCCGTGGTGTCCCGCACCGCCGCGGCGTCCACGGCCTGGGCGCGCACTGCGCGGCGGGCGGCGTCCTGGCGTTCCAACACGATCCGCCGCAGCCCGGACAGGGCCGGGTCCAACCGGTCGAGGAACGCCTGGGCGGCGTCGACCGTGTCCTGGCCGACGGCCCGGGGGAACAGTCCCACGGCGATCTGCTGCGCGAGTTCGTGCGTGCGCTCGGTCCACACACCCGTGACGGCGTCGAAGTAGCGGGAGGCGTACGGGGTGACCAGGGCGTCGTCGTGCACGCGGAAGAAGCCGGCGATCGCCGCTTGTTGCTGGGAATTGGGCAGCGCGCCCTCGCTCACGACGAGCCGCCACGCCTCGGCCTTGGCCTCCGGGGTGGGGATCGCGGCGCGCGCGGTGGCCGCGGCGATCGCACCGGTTTCGGTGTTGTCCTCGGCCAGCGCACGGTCGACGTCCTCGGCGCCCTTGCGGCCGGCCGCGACGAGCGCGATCAGCACGGCCCAACGGGTGTCCGTGTCCAGTTCGATCCCCTCGGGGACGCCCCCGTCGAAGAAACCCTCGATGCGATCGAAATGCACCTCGGTGCACGCCCGGCGCAGGAAGGCCCGGAAGAACTGCCACTGGTGGTCGGAGCCCGCCTCCGCGGCGGCCGTGAGATCCCACAGGGTGTCCGCGGCCCGGGCCCGGACCTCGTCCGCGTGCTCGGGGGCGAGGTAGCGGTCCAGGGCCACGTCCAGCTGGCGCAGCTGCACCTGCACGGCCGTGGAGTCGGTCTCGTGGCCCACGTTGGAGAGCACGAGGTCCACGTAGTCGCGCGCCGGGCTCACGCCGTCGTGCACGGAGTCCCACGCCGCGGCCCACACGATCGAGCGGGGCAACGACTCCTCGAAGTCTCCGAGGTGGGTGGTGGCCGTGGCCAGGGAACACTCGTCCAGGCGGATCTTGGCGTAGGCGAGGTCGTCGTCGTTGAGCAGCACCAGGTCCGGGAGTTCGCGACCCACGAGCTGCGGGACGTCGGTGAACTCGCCGTCCACGTCCAGCTCCACGCGGAACGTGCGGCTCAGCAGTCCGGTGTCCTCACGGTGGTCGTAGAAGCCCACGGCCACGCGGTGGGGCCGCAGGGTGGGATGGCCGTCCTGGCCCAGCTGCTCGATCCGGAAGGACGTGATGACGCCATCGTCATCGGCCTCGACCTGCGGCACCAGGGTGTTCACGCCCGCGGTCTCGAGCCAGCGCGCGGACCAGTCGGTCAGGTCGCGACCGCTGGCCGCCTCGAGCTCGACCATGAGGTCCGAGAGCTCCGTGTTGGACCACGCGTGCTTGTCGAAGTAGCGGTTGAGCCCCGCCATGAACTCCTCCTGGCCCACCCAGGCCACGAGCTGCTTGAGCACCGAGGCACCCTTGGCGTAGGTGATGCCGTCGAAGTTCACGAGCACCGCCTCGAGGTCCGGGATCTCGGCCTTGATGGGGTGGGTGGTGGGCAGCTGGTCCTGTTCGTAGCCCCAGGACTTCTCCCCGGCCGCGAACGTGGTCCACGCGTTGGTGTACCGGGTGTTCTGCGCGCACGCGAGCGTGGACATGTACTCGGCGAAGGACTCGTTGAGCCACAGGTCGTTCCACCAGCGCATGGTCACGAGGTCCCCGAACCACATGTGCGCGAGCTCGTGCAGCACGGTGATCGCGCGGCGCTCCACGCGGGCCTGCGCCGGCTTGGAGCGGAAGACGTAGGACTCCACGAAGGTCACCGCGCCCGCGTTCTCCATGGCGCCGGCGTTGAACTGCGGCACGAAGAGCTGGTCGTACTTCTCGAAGGGGTAGGACACCCCGAACTGGGACTCGAAGAATTCGAAGCCCTGCTTGGTGACCTCGAACATCTCCTCGGCGTCCACGTACTCGAACAGGGAGCGGCGCGCGAACAGGCCCAGCTCGATGGTGCGTCCGTCCGAGGAGACCAGGCTGTCCGTGGTCTTGACGTAGGGGCCCGCAATCAACGCGGTGATGTAGCACGAGATCACGGGGGTGGGGGAGAACTCCCACCGGGCCACACCGTCCGCCACTGGGAAGGGTTTCGGGGTGGGCTGGTTGGACACCACGTCCCAGTCGGCGGGTGCGGTGACCGCGAACTGGAACGTGGCCTTGAGATCGGGCTGTTCGAACACCGGGAACATCCGGCGGGTGTCCGCGACCTCGAACTGGGTGTAGAGGTACACCTGCTCGTCCACGGGATCCACGAATCGGTGCAGGCCCTCACCCGTGTTCATGTAGTACATCCGGGAGTCCACCACGAGCTCGTTGTGCTCGGCGAGATCGGGCAGGTCGATGCGCTCGCCGTCGCTGACCTTCGCGGGGTCCAGGAAGGTGCCGTTGAGGGTCACGGAATCCACGGACGCGGTGATCGCGTCGATGAACGTGTGCGCTCCCGCTTCGGCATCGAACGTCACCGTGGTGCGCGCCCGGAAGGTCTCGGGGTCCCCCGTGAGGTCCAGATCCACGTGGTAGGACTCAACCGAGATGATCCGCGCGCGCTCGGCGGCCTCCGCTCGGGTCAGGTTCGTTCCGGGCACAGCGGCGTTCCTCTCCTCGACGACAATTCGATGCCCGCGCGGGGCATCTTGCCATTATGGCAGCCGTCGCAAGTCCCGCCGCGGGCCCCATGCCGCCGACTCGGGCCCGCGTTCTTCCTCGCACGCATACCGCGACGGCACGGCCCCTCCGCCGGTCCGATCGTTGCCCGGGCGCGAGCCGGGGGAGCGCCCGCGCCGGTGGGATCGGCGGCTAAGGTGGAGGCGACCCTTTCCCGTCGCGGAGCAGACGTGCCGGTTGCCCCGCGACCACCCCGTCCAGGAGTTGCTGACGTCCCATGCGCGTGCACATTGCCACCGACCACGCTGGCCTCGAGCTGTCCCACTTCCTCATGCAGCGGCTGAGCGAGGACGGTTACGAGATGATCGACCACGGCCCCGCGGTCTACGACGCCGCGGACGACTACCCCGCGTTCTGCATCAGTGCTGCCCAGGGGGTCCGCGAGGACCGCGAGAACGGTCTGGACTCGCTCGGCATCGTGCTGGGTGGTTCCGGTAACGGCGAGCAGATGGCGGCCAACCTGGTCCGGGGGATCCGCGCGGCCCTCGTGTGGAACGAGGACACCGCCCGGTTGGCCCGGCAGCACAACGACGCCCAGGTGATCGCGATCGGCGGGCGCCAGCACGGCAACGACGAGGCCCTGGAGCTCGTGCGGATCTTCCTCGGCGAGCCGTTCTCGGGGGAGTCCCGGCACGTGCGCCGAATCGAGCAGCTCGCCGAGTTCGAGCGCACCGGGGACATCGTGGGCCACCTCTCCGAGGTCCCGGTCCGCCCGTACACGCAGGACTGAGCGGGGGCGTCGGACGTGCCCGAGGGCCACTCGATCCACCGCCTCGGGCGTCAGCTCGGGGACCTGTTCGTGGGCCAGCGGTTGCGCGTCTCGAGTCCCCAGGGCCGCTTCGCCGCGGGTGCCGCCGTGCTGGACGGGCGCGTCCTGACGTGCGCCCGCGCCCACGGCAAGCACCTCTACCTGGACTTCGCAGCGCCCTGTGACCCGGACGACGTCGTGGTCATGCGTTCGCACCTCGGCATCTACGGCGCGTGGAGTTTCGCGGGGGACGAGCAGTTCGCGGCGGCGTCCTCGATCGGCGCCCCGCGCCGCGTGGGGGAGCGCGAGTCCGGCTCCGCGGAGGAATCGGCAGTGGCGTACGACGACGCCGGACGGGTCGTTCCCGAGCCCCCGGTCGGTGCCGTGCGGGCCCGGTTGGCCGGCGAGCACGGGTGGGCGGATCTACGCGGGCCGGCCCTGTGCACGGTGGAGACACCGGAGGAAGCGCGGGCCGCGGAGGCCAAGCTGGGACCGGACCCCCTGGACCCGCAGGCCGATCCGGAATCGTTCCTGCGTGCCGCGGCCAAGAGCAAGCGGGCGATCGGCGTGCTGCTCATGGAGCAGAACGTGGTGTCGGGGATCGGCAACATCTTCCGGGCGGAGTCCCTGTTCCGCCGGGGTGTGAACCCCATGACGCCCGGAGCCTCGCTGACCCGCGAGGACCTGCTCGGGCTGTGGGAGGAGAACGTGACGCTCATGGCCGTGGGGGTGCGCGTGGGCCGGATCATCACCACGGATCCGGCGGACCGCCCCGACATCCCGGACCTCGAGGCATGGCCCGAGCATGCGAACTACGTCTACCACCGCCACGGGCAGCCGTGCCTGCGGTGCGGGACCACCGTGCTCAAGCGCGACCTCAACGGGCGGGGGCTCTACTGGTGCCCGAGCTGCCAGGCGTGATGCGGCCTCGCACCCACCGTGTGCCCGGTCCGGTTCGACGCGGCGTCGTACTGCGAGAGTCTTCCGGGGGGGGGTGTCGGGAGAAGGGTCGCGGGAACGAGGAAACCCCGCGGCGCACACGGGTACGGCGGGGTTTCGGGGATCGCTGAGGGGATGACGGGAATCGAACCCGCGTAGCCAGTTTGGAAGACTGGGGCTCTACCATTGAGCTACATCCCCGGGGACGTTGAAAGAGTACACGAGCCCCAGAAACCGTGCCAATCACCGGGTTCTACCACCCGGTTGCCGGGTGCGGGGCCGCGACACGATAGACTGTCGTGATGTCGGCTCGCCCGCGGGCGAGCCGTCGACCTCGTTCCGTCCACGGGCGGAGACGAAACGGAGCGCGTGTCGGGCACGTGATCACGGGGTGTAGCGCAGTGGCTAGCGCGCCTGCTTTGGGAGCAGGAGATCGCAGGTTCGAGTCCTGTCACCCCGACGTCTGAGCGTTGCAGCGCGTCGCGTTGCGGCGCTCGTTGACCGACCGGACCGACCCCGGTCCGTTGTAGCAAGTACCCATCGACCCCAGGAGTGACAGCGGAAGTGAAGAGCGCCGTCGAGAAACTCAACCCCACCGAGGCGAAGATCACCATTGACATCGCTTACGCGGATCTGAAGCCGTTCGTCCAGAAGACCTACAAGGAACTGGCCGAACAGATCCAGATCCCCGGCTTCCGCAAGGGCAAGGTGCCCTCCAAGCTCATCGACCAGCGCGTGGGCTTCGACTTCGTGGTGGAGAACGCCCTGAATGAGGGGCTCAACGACTTCTATCAGCAGGCCCTCGCCGAGCACGAGCTGACCCCGCTGTCGCAGCCCCAGGTCGAGGTGCTCTCCAAGCCGGAGGGTGACGACCGCGAGGCCGACAGCCAGGTGGAGATCTCCGTGGCCATCCGTCCCGAGATCGAGCTGCCCGACTACAAGGGTCTGAAGATCGAGGTGGACGCCCGTGAGGCCTCCGCCGAGGACGAGCAGAAGGCCCTGGACGAGCTGCGCGGTCGCTTCGGCACCCTCAAGACCGTGGATCGCCCCGCGGCCGAGGGTGACCACGTGACCCTCGACCTGCAGGCGCTCGTGGACGGCGAGGAAGTGGACGCCGCCAACGACCTGTCCTACGAGGTGGGCTCCGGCACCATGCTCGAGGGCATCGACGAGGCCGTGACCGGCCTGTCCGCCGGTGAGGACGCCACGTTCGAGACCACGCTGGCCGGTGGCGAGCACTCCGGTGCCGAGGCCACGGTCAAGGTCAAGGTCACGGCCGTGAAGGAACGCGAACTGCCCGAGGTGGACGACGAGTTCGCCCAGCTGGCCTCCGAGTTCGACACCGTCGATGAGCTCAAGGAGGACCTGAAGAAGCAGGCCGCCGAGTCCGTCGCCGTCGAGCAGGGCATCGAGGCCCGTGACAAGGTGCTCGAGAAGCTCGTGGAGCTCATCGAGGTCCCGGTCCCCGAGAACGTCATCGAGGAGCAGGTCACCCAGCACTTCGACTCGCCGCAGGCCCAGGCCTCCGCCGAGCCCGGTCACGACACCGAGGAGCACCGTGCCGAGGTCCGTGAGAACGCCGCGACCGCGTTCCGCAACGAGATCATCCTGGACGCCGTGGCCGAGGCCGAAGAGGTCGGCGTGGAGCAGTCCGAGCTGATCGACTACATCGTTAACATGTCCCAGCAGTACGGCATGGACCCCAACCAGTTCGCACAGATGCTGGACGGCTCTGGCCAGGCCGGGATGATGGTCGGTGAGGTGCGCCGCCGCAAGGCCCTGGCCAAGGTCCTCGAGTACGCCACCGTCACCGACTCCAACGGCAAAGCCGTGGACCTGTCCAAGTTCGTGGGCTCCGCGGACGACGCCGCCGCCGACCAGGGTGCCGAGGCCGAGTCCGCTCCGGCCGTCTCCGAGGAGACCGCCGCGGGCGAAGCTGCCACCGACGAGGCCGCCGAGACCAAGTGAGTCACCCGTTGGCACCCGGGTGAACCGGGTGCCAACGGCCTCCGCGCAACGCCACGACGAGCCCCCCACCGAGGGGACGTCGTGGCGTTTCGCTGTCCGCGTGCCACCATGCGCCAGAAGCGAACACCGCGGAACACCGGGCGTGCACGGGGAGACGGCGCACTACGCTGCTGAGACAGAACGTGTTCATGGGTTCGGTTCGGCGGCGCTCGTTCGACCCGGACCCGTCCAGCAGAAAGAGGGCATTCATGACCTCCACTCCCATTCAGCCGTACGGTGCCGCACCGGCCACTCCGCGTATGGAGGACATGGCGCCGGGTGGTCAGGACGACTACGTCTACAACCGACTGCTCAAGGAACGCATCATTTGGTTGGGTTCCGAGGTGCGGGACACCAACGCCAACCTCATCTGCTCGCAGATGCTGTTGCTCTCCGCCGAGGACCCCGAGGCGGACATCTACCTCTACATCAACTCCCCGGGCGGTTCCGTCACGGCGGGCATGGCGATCTACGACACCATGCAGTTGATCCCCAACGACGTCGTCACGGTCGCCACGGGCCTCGCCGCGTCCATGGGCCAGTTCCTGCTGTCCTCCGGGACCAAGGGCAAGCGCTATGCGACCCCCAACGCGCGCATCCTCATGCACCAGCCCTCGGGCGGCATGGGCGGCACCGCGTCCGACATCCGCGTGCAGGCCGAGCTGATCCTGTCCATGAAGCAGCGGCTCGCGGAACTGACCGCGGAGCAGACCGGTCAGACGCTCGAGACCATCCTGCGCGACAACGACCGTGACAACTGGTTCGACGCTCAGCGCGCCCTGGAGTACGGATTCTTCGACCAGATCGCCCAGTCTGCCGGCAACGTGACCGGTGGCGGCGGAACCATGAAGGACTCCCAGTAAGCAGCGCGCGAGCTGCCAGAACCACCCATAGACTTTCAGGACGGACCAATGAACTTGCCTCACGCCACTGCACCGCAGTTGCCCACCAGCCGCTACGTGATCCCGGACTTCGAGGAACGCACGCCGTACGGCTACCGCCGCCAGAACCCGTACACCAAGCTGTTCGAGGACCGGATCATCTTCCTGGGCGTCCAGGTGGATGACACCTCCGCGGACGACATCATGGCGCAGCTGCTCGTGCTCGAGTCCCAGGACCCGGACCGGGACATCACCATGTACATCAACTCCCCGGGCGGTTCGTTCACGGCCATGACGGCCATCTACGACACCATGCAGTACATCCGCCCCGAGATCCAGACCGTGTGCCTGGGTCAGGCGGCCTCCGCGGCGTCCGTGCTGCTCGCGGGCGGTACTCCCGGTAAGCGCCTCGCGCTGCCCAACGCGCGCGTGCTGATCCACCAGCCCGCCATGGAGGGCCAGGGCGGCGGTCAGGCCTCGGACATCGAGATCCAGGCCAACGAGATCATGCGCATGCGCACGTGGTTGGAGGAGACCATGGCGCTGCACACCAACAGGGCTGCGGAGGAGATCAACCGCGACATCGAACGCGACAAGATCCTCACGGCCAAGGAGGCCCAGGAGTACGGCATCATCGACCAGGTGCTGGACTCCCGCAAGATCAACAAGCCCTCCACGGTCACGCAGGCCTGAGCGGCGACCCGGAGGCGCAGCTTCCGGGGGTGACGAGGGGACCGACGGCCACGGTGCACGGATATGCGGCGTGGCCGTCACGCGCCTCGGCATGATTGGGCGGGCCGTGAGGAGCTCGCTTAGAGTGGACCCAGCATCCGTCAAGACGAACTGTGAGGCTGATACATGGCGCGCATCGGGGAGAGCGTTGACCTGCTCAAATGCTCCTTCTGCGGCAAAAGCCAGAAGCAGGTGCGCAAGCTCATCGCGGGCCCGCGGGTCTACATTTGTGACGAGTGCATCGAGCTGTGCAACGAGATCATCGAGGAGGAGCTCACCGAGGTCACGGAGACGGACCAGACGGAGCTGCCCCGCCCGCAGCAAATCTACGATCACCTGCGGGAGTACGTGATCGGCCAGGAGCCCGCCAAGCGTGCGCTGGCCGTGGCCGTGTACAACCACTACAAACGCATCCGCGCGGGCGTCTCCGGGCACACGCTCACCATTGCGGGCTCCGAGGGGGACGAGGAGGCCATCGAGGTGGCCAAGTCCAACATCCTGTTGGTGGGACCCACGGGGTCCGGGAAGACCTACCTCGCGCAGTCCCTCGCCAAGAAGCTGGACGTGCCGTTCGCGGTCGCGGACGCCACCTCCCTGACCGAAGCCGGATACGTGGGGGAAGACGTTGAGAACATTCTTCTCAAGCTCATCCAAGCCGCTGATTTCGATATCAAGAAAGCGGAGCAGGGGATTATTTACATTGACGAGATCGACAAGATTTCTCGTAAATCTGAGAACCCCTCGATCACGCGGGACGTATCGGGCGAAGGGGTCCAGCAAGCGCTCCTGAAGATCCTCGAGGGCACGGTGGCCTCCGTGCCGCCCCAGGGTGGCCGCAAGCACCCGCAGCAGGAGTTCCTGCACCTGGACACCACCAACGTGTTGTTCATCGTGGCGGGAGCGTTCGCGGGTCTCGAGGAGATCGTGCAGCAGCGCACGGGCAAGAAGGGCATCGGTTTCGGTGCGCCCATCCGGGACACCGCGGACGTGGATCTCACGGGTCAGGTCCAGCCCGAGGACCTGCTCAAGTTCGGACTGATCCCCGAGTTCATCGGGCGGCTGCCCGTGGTGGCCACGCTCTCCAAACTGTCCGTCGCGGACATGGTGCGCATCCTCACCGAACCCAAGAACGCGCTGGTCAAGCAGTACCGCAAACTCTTCCAGCTCGACGGTGTGGAACTCACCTTCGACCCGCAGGCCCTCGAGGCCATCGCGGAACTGGCCATCGAACGCGGCACCGGCGCGCGCGGTCTGCGCGCGATCCTCGAGGACATCCTCATGCCGGTCATGTTCGAACTGCCTGGCCGCGACGACGTCGCCGCGGTGCTCGTCACCGAGGACGCCGTGGCCAAACTGGCCGACCCCGAGATCTTCACGCACGAGATGATCGACGCCGAGCGGCGTCGCCACAAGTCAGCGTGAGCGAAAGAACCGAACGCGCGAAAGGACACCTCATGGCCGAGAAGCAACACGTCGATTTCTGGTTCGATCCCCTGTGCCCGTGGGCCTGGATGACCTCCCGGTGGATGGAGGAGGTCACCCGCATCCGTGACGTGGAGGTGGACTGGCGGATCATCTCCCTGGGCATCCTCAACGAGGACAACCCGGACAACCACCACAACGAACACGTGGAGTCCATGTGGATGGTGCGCGTGATCCAGGCCGCGGCCGAGCAGCACGGCGGCGAGTACTACAAGAAGCTCTATGACGCCATGGGCACCCGCCGTCACCCCGGTGGCATGAAGGACGAGGCCCAGATCATCACCGAGTCGCTCGAGGAGGTCGGCCTGCCCGCCGAGCTCGCGGACGCCAAGGACTCCGAGGACTACGACGCCGCGCTGCGCGAGTCCACCGAGGCCGCCCGGAAGGTGGCCGGTGAGGACATCGGGACCCCGTGCATCGCCGTGAACGGCGTGGGCTTCTTCGGTCCCGTGTTCACCCCGGCGCCCAAAGGCGAGGAGGCCGGCAAGGTCTGGGACGGCGCCCTGGCGCTGGCGTCCTACCCCGGCTTTTACGAGCTCAAGCGCGGGCGCGAGAAGGGCCCCGACTTCAGCTGACGTCCCGCGGCGGCGCGTGCGCCCGACCGCTGCAGGCATGAACGAACCCCGTCACGCACGTGGCGGGGTTCGTTCATGCGCCGGGTGCAGCGCGGAGTGCCCGGTGTGCCGGTGCCGCCCATCGGACCGGGCAAGGACGGCTCCGCGGGGGGGGGGGGCGACGGCGTTCGTGATGTGCCGAGGGGCCCGATCCCGCACGAGGCAGGACGGGGCCCCCAGGAAATTAAAAACAAAGACCCCGGCCTCT